>JBDTSO010000130.1:0-7882 GCA_039931085.1 Acidobacteriota bacterium
GCCGCACGCCGAAACCGATAAAACCGATTACTTTTTTGATTTTTGCCGCGAAAGCCGCGATTTGTATTCGAATTTTGCCGCCGAATTATTTGAAGAAACTGGTGTTGATATTGAACTTGACCGCAACGGAACACTTTATGCGGCGTTTACAAAACACGATTCGGCGGAAATTCGGAAACGGTTTGAATGGCAAAAAAAAGCCGGATTAAATGTCGAATTTTTAAGCGCGGAAGAAACGCGCAAAGCAGAACCGTTTATTTCGACCGATGTGCGCGAAGCGTTATATTTTCCTGACGATTGGCAGGTTGAAAACCGCAGATTGATTTTGTCTTTGCGAAAATTTGCCGAATTGAATCAAATCAAAATCATCGAAAATTGCGAAGTCAAAAATCTGCTGACGGAAAACGGAAAAACTACGGGCGCGAAAACCGAAAATGAAAATTTCTTTGCCAAAAAAGTAATTCTGACAACAGGCGCGTGGACTTCGCTCATCAAACACGGCGAAGACGCTGCTCTTTTTGTTGATGTAAAACCGATTCGCGGGCAGATGTTGAGTTTTCAAACCGCCAAACGTCTTTTTACAAAAGTGATTTACAGCCCGCGCGGTTATCTCGTGCCGCGCGTTGACGGGCGGATTTTGGTCGGTGCAACGACCGAAGATGTCGGTTTTGACAAAAATGTAACTGCAAACGGAATTGATTTGTTGCGGGAAAACGCTCTGGAAATCGCGCCCGGTCTTGTTAATTTGAAAGTCAGTGAAAGTTGGGCGGGTTTGCGTCCGTTTGCGGCAGACGGCTTGCCGATTTTGGGCGGATTTCCAGAATTTGAAAATCTTTTTATTGCTACGGCGCATTATCGCAACGGTATTTTGCTTGCGCCGCTGACGGCGAAAATTTTGGCGGAAAAAATTGTCGAAAACTCGGATTCCGAATATCTGAATGTTTTCAATCCGCAACGTTTCGATTTTTTATCGAAAAAATCGGCAGTCAGCCGCAATCAATAGATTAACGGAATTATGCAAAAGTCATTTTTATTTCTTCTTTTTTTAACCTTATCAATCGGTGTTCTCGCGCAATCGCGGCGCGTAAATCCGAACGCGCCGCAACCGGCGACAAGTGCGGCAATCGGCGCGATGAATGAATTGACTGCCGAACAGTTGTTTAATGAAGCCAATACTTTTGCCAAAAATAAATTTGCCGAATTTGAACTACAAAAGAAGCCGTTTAACGATAATCTTTACAAACAAACTTTGTTAGATCAGAAACAGCTTGCGGCAAAATACGCGACCCTTATTTCGCAGCGCGAAAATTTGGCGGGCGAAGATTTTTACTATCTTGGAATGCTTAATTGGCTGGCGGAAAATCCTGATAATGCCGCCGAAGTTTTTCAGAAATTTCTCGCCGGCGAAAATCCGTCGATTGAAAAAGCGCAAACCGCGCGTTCGATTGTCATAGTCATTGCGGCGCGTCGAAAAAATTTTAATGAAGCCGAAAAAAATCTGGCTGAATATTTGAAAATTTCGCCGGTAAAATTGAGCGAACACGCCAAAATCGAAAGCGAATTGGCGAAAAGTTATCAGGCGGAAAGCGATTTCGCTAAAGCCGCGCCGCACGCCGAAGAAGCATATTCGGCGACCAAAGCGGTTTTCAAAAGTTTGTCTTCTCGCGCCAAAGGACTCGACCAACTTCTCGATTCGGGAATGACGGTTTTCGATATTTATAAAGCCGAAGGAAAGCAAAAAGAAGCTGAAAACGCGCTTGACGATTTGCGGAAAACAGCGGCATTGTTTGAATCGAGTAATCTTTATTACTATACGGTTGATCAAAACATCCGATACTTAATTGAAACAAACCGTAAACCGCTCGCTTTGCAAATGTATTTGGCGGCTCTTTCGCAGGCGAGTAAAGATTTTTCAGTGAAACCTTTGCAGGAAGATGTCGTGCGGCGGTTGAAAAAGCGTGAAAAACATTACAGACTGCTCGGCGAAACCGCGCCGGAGCTGACCGACATTGACCAGTGGTTTCCCGGTCAGCCGCAAACGCTGGCGGGTATGCGCGGCAAAGTCGTTATGCTCGATTTTTGGGCGACGTGGTGCGGTCCGTGTCTGACGGCTTTTCCGTCGCTGATCGAATGGCAGCAGACGTTTCAAAAAGACGGTTTCGAGATTTTAGGTGTCACCAGATATTTCGGTCAAGCCGAAGGATTTTCGGTTGATAAACCGACGGAAATAAACTTTTTGCAGCGATTTCAAAAAGTACAGCGACTGCCTTATGATTTTGTTGTTGCCAAAGATAATACAAATCAAATCGTCTATGGCGCGACGGCGATTCCGACAGCGGTTTTGATTGACCGCAAAGGTATAATTCGTTATATAGACACGGGTTCGAGTTCGACACGCGAAGAAGAAATTCGGGAAATGATAGTCAAACTTTTAGCTGAGAAATAAGATTTCGGAATAATTTTTAACGCAAAGGCGCGAAGACGCAGAGACGCAAAATATTTATAAATTTGTCCGTATTTGCTTGTTGATTCTTGCCTTGAATATCTTTGCGCCTTTGCGTTAAATTAAAAATTTTTACTTAAAGTAAATGTTGCAGAAAACGGAAAAATCAAAAACACAAAATTTTTACGACCGTATTGCCGATGTTCATAATTTGGCGATGAAGGTCAATGGTTATCGTGATTCGGTGACAAAATATCTGCAATCGCTCGATCTTGATCTCGATTCAGAATCGTTGGTTTTAGATGCGGGCAGCGGCACGGGAATCGTTACGCTCGGATTTTACGGCGCGGGGTTTCATCCGAAAAAAACTATTGCGCTCGATTTATCGTTTAATTCTCTGGAAGTTTCTAGAGAACAATTTGAAAAAGATAAAAATACCGACGAAAAAAACATCTGCGCCGTGCAGGGCAACATTTTACAGCTTCCTTTTGCCGGCGAAACTTTCGATTTAATAATCACTTGCGGGGTTTTGGAATACGTTTCGCTCAATGAAGGTTTGAAGGAATTTGCCAGAGTTTTGAAAAAAGACGCGAAATTGGTTTTGATTCCGGTGAAACCTTCGTTTGTCGGTTCGGTTTTGGAAATTTTGTATAATTTCAAAACTCATCCGGTTGAAAAAGTAAAAGAAATTTCACAGCGGTATTTTGAAATCGTCGGCGATTATAAATTTCCGATTACAGAGCCGATTGGCTGGTCAAAAATGATATTTCTTTTACAAAAAACTTAGCGCGTGTTTGATAAAAAATACAAAAAGCCTTTGATTGTAGCGCATCGCGGCGCAAGCGCGGTTGCGCCGGAAAATACTTTGGCGGCTTTTCAAAAAGCGATTGAGGACGGCGCGGAAGGCATCGAATTTGATGTTCAGCTTGCCAAGGACGGCGTTCCGATTGTCTTTCACGATTTTAGATTGGAACGCATCGGACAAAAAAAAGGGCGCATTGCGGATTTTACTTCACTTGAATTGCAAAATCTGGATGTCGGTTCGTGGTTTAATCTGAAAAATCCGAGCAAATCCAATCGTAAATTTTCCGACGAAGTTGTTCCGACTCTGGCACAATTGCTCAACTTTTTGAATGATTACAAAGGCTTGATTTACGTCGAGCTAAAATATAATAAGGCGGAAACTTCCGCGCTTGTCAAAGCCGTCTGTGAAATTATTTATAACTCGAAACTGCTTCCGCTCATTATTGTTAAAAGTTTTAATCTCGATGCAATTTTTCAGACTAAACAACTTCTTCCCGAAGTTCGCACCGCCGCGCTTTTCGCACCGAAAATTCGGACAATTCTGAACTATAAAAAAATTCTTTTGGAAAAAGCCGAAAGGTGTCTGGCAGACGAACTTTCGATACATCTTTCACTGGCAACGCGAGGTTTTATCCAAAAAGCGAGCAGAGATAATTTTTTAATAACAATTTGGACGGTTAATAATGTTGTTTGGGTAAAACGCGCCGCTGATTTAGGCATCAATGCGATTATTACAAACAATCCGGCAAAACTTCTCGTTAAAAAACAAGAAATTTTTTCAGAATGATTGGACGCAGGCATCCACGCTTGCGCTCCAGTCCGACATACACACTTTGATTATGATTCAATAAACCTTTTACATTGGTTTTGCAACCAAGCCTTTTGATTATAAACTTTTTTAGAAAAATTATTTTGAAAGGATTTTTAGATATGAAAAAATTTACAGTTATCGGTTTTATAATTTTGGCTTTTGCGTTCACGGCTTTCGGTCAGAAAACAAAAACGACGGTTATTAAGGCGACCAAAGTGGATGTAACGGACGAAAAAGCGGTGCGAAATGCTTTTGACGATTTGATTCGCGCCATCGAAAACTCAAATGTTGACGGCGCGACTAATACTTACTGGAATTCGCCTGATCTTTTATTTTTTAATCATAACGGAACTGTTACACGCGGATGGGATCAAAACCGCAAAAATCGGGAAGCGACTTTTCCGCGCATCAAAGATGTTAAACTCGATAAAAGCGACGTGCGCGTGATGATGCTTGGACGTGATGCCGCGCTCGTAACTTTTTTGTGGAAACAAACGCGGGATTACGATGAAAAATCCGAAACCGCTTCGGGACGCACGACTTTGGTTTACAAAAAGATTGGCAAGGATTGGAAAGTAGTTCATTTGCATTCGTCGCCGGACAACGCGCCGGTTGACCGTCCGGTATTTCCGTCGGAAAGAGAGCGTATAACTAATAATTAGAGATTGATTAAATACTTTCCAAAATGACTTGCGCGACGGCGTGTTCAGTTGTGTGCGACATTGAAAGATGAATTTTATTGGCAGTGAGATTTTCAAAAATCTTTTTAGCTTCGCCGCTTAATTCCAAACTCGGAACGCTGTTTTCACCGGAGATAATTTCGATGTCATGCCACGTAATTTTTCCGCGCCATCCGGTTTTCAAAGCCTTCAAACATGCTTCTTTGGCGGCAAAACGCGCCGCGTAAGACTGCGCGGCGGCTGATCCTTTTGATTCGCAATAAGCGCGTTCTTTTTCCGTAAAAACACGCTCGACAAAACGCGGCGTTCTGGCGAGAGTTTCGCGGATGCGATAAACTTCGATAATGTCTATTCCGATGGAAACAATCACTGATAAAGTTCAAAGTTCAAAGTTTAAAGTTCAAAGTTCTCAAACCGAAGAATTAATTTTAGCAGAAAACGGTTTTTACTGGCGCGAAATAGCCGGTGTAAAAGTTCTGGTTTGCCGCACTTTGGAAGAAAACGGTTTTGTCAACGGTTTTTCGACGCGGCTCGGCGGTGTCAGTAATTTTCCCGAAAACTCTTTGAATCTGGCAGGTTACGATGAAGATTTGAAGGAAAATATTGAAGAAAATAGACAGAGATTTTTGAAGTTGTTTGACGGAGATTTCCAATTGGCATCGTGTTGGCAAATTCACAGCGCGAATGTTCGCACAATCAAAACCATTGAAGACGCAAAGGACGGAAATTATAAAATGGACGCGCTTGTTTCCGATGTTCAAAATGTTTTACTCGGCGTGAAAACTGCGGATTGTGTGCCGGTTTTGATCGGCGATGTTAAAACAAAAGCGTTTGCCGCCGTTCACGCTGGTTGGCGCGGAACGTCTTGTTCGATTGTTAAAAACGCGATTGGAAAAATGCGCGAAAATTACGGAACTAATGCGAAAGATTTAGTTTGCGCGATTGGTCCGGCGGCGGGCAGTAAAAATTATGAAGTCGGGCAAGATGTCATTTCCGCTTTTGAAGAAAAATTCACCGATTGTGAAAGTCTTTTTACAAAGACCCGCGAAGGACACGCAATAATTGATTTGCATCTTGCCAATCGTCAGCAATTAGAAAGCGTCGGCGTTTTGCCTGAAAATATTTACGTTGCGCCGCTTTGCACAATGGAGCGGACTGATTTGTTTTTCTCATATCGCAGAGAGAAAAAATTATATGGCAAAACCGGACGTTTGATGTCGGTTATCGGCAAAATGCAAAATTGAAAATAAATGAAATTTACAGTTCTCGGCAGCGGTTCAACCGGAAATTCCGTTTTAATCTGCACCGAAAAAACAAAAATTTTGGTTGATGCCGGATTGAGCGCGAAGGAAACTTTGCGTCGTTTGGCGTTGGTCGGTGTAGATTTCAACGATTTGGACGGCATTCTCATCACACACGAACACAGTGATCACGCAAGCGGTTTGCGGGTTTTGCTTAAAACCGTCGGCTGCGCGGTTTATATGTCAGGTGCAACTCAAAATGCTTATTTGCGGGAAAAAGCGAACAAAATGAATAATGAGCCACAAAAACGCGCCGATGTTCTAAAAAATCGCACCGTCGAGATTGAATCGAGCAAAGATTTTTGCATCGGTGATATTGATTTCGAACCGTTCAGCGTTCCGCACGACGCGGCTGATAACTTTGGTTTCGTGGCAAAAAACAGCGGCGTGAAAATAGCAACTGTAATGGATTTCGGCTATTTTACAACGCTCATCAAAGAAAAATTGCGCGACTGTAACGGCATTATTATCGAATCAAATCATTGCCGCGATATGCTCAAAACCTGCCCGATTTACAGTTGGGAATTGAAACAGCGCATTATGTCGCGCACCGGACATTTATCGAATGAAGATTTATCCGATTGGTTGGCAAATGAATTTGACGGAAGTGCGCGAAATATTGTTTTGGCGCATCTTTCGCAGCAAACAAACGAACCGCATCTGGCGCGATTGATGGCGCAAACCGCTTTGCAAATGCGTGCGCCGCTTTTCAAAGCCGAAACAAACATCACAATTTCATATCACCGCGAACCGACGGGTTGGATTGAGTTTTAGTTGGAGTTAGACAATATCACTTTCATCACATTTTTCTGCGCGGCTCTTTCCATAGCTTTTACGCCGTCTTTGAGTTCAAACTCTTCGCTGACAAGATTTTCCACATCAACCGATTTGTTTTTTAATAATTCGAGAGCAGGCGCGAAACGTCCGCAACGTGAACCGACTATTGTGATTTCATCAACGACAACGCGCCACGCCTGCCATTTCGGTTCGCCGTGAAATGTTGATTTTAAGATGAGTTTGCCGCGTGGTTTTATCAAATCTAAAGCTAAATTAAATCCCGATTCAGAACCGCTTGCTTCGACGACGACATCAAACTGTCTATTTAATTTTGGTGCGTTTTCAAGTAGAACACCTTCAACATTGCGATTTGCGGCGATTTTTAATTTTTCTTTGTGTTTGCCGATAAGTGTTATATTTTGACTTTTCAACACGAGGCTTTGAGCACATAAAATTCCCAATTTTCCATCGCCGATCACGGCAAGTTTCGTTTCGGGCGAAATTTCGACTTGCTCCGTAATTCCAAATGCAGCCGCCAGCGGTTCGACAAAAACTGCCTGAACATCGGAAATTTCCTCTGGAACTTCAAAAAGATTTCTCGAAGGCAAACTTAAAAACTCCGCGTGTGCGCCGTCGCGTCCGACGATTCCCAGAACGGTTCGCGCCGGACAATGCCGCGAGTCGCCTTTCATACAAAGTTCACACAAACCGCAACCGGCATTTATTTCGCCGACAACTCTTTTTCCGACAAGATGCGACGCATCATCCGATTCTTCAACTACGCCGATGAATTCGTGTCCGATTGTGCCTTCAAAATTTGCATAACCTTTGACAATTTCAATATCCGTATTGCAAATCCCGGACATCAGAACGCGCACGAGTGCCTCATTTTCAATATTCGGCTGACTGATTTCAGCAACTTTTAATTTATTGTTTTCAAAGCGCAACGCTCGCATAAGATACTATTAAAACTATTTTGTGTTTAAGAAAAATCCTAAATACATCAATATAATACCAAAACAAATTAAGAAGGTGTGTTAATTAGCCAGTCATAACAAGTCAGTTT
>JBDTSO010000131.1:0-7842 GCA_039931085.1 Acidobacteriota bacterium
CGCCGCGTGAAGCGATTTTAAAAGCGGCTGACGAATCGAACACAAAGGTAAATCTTGAACCGGCAGCAAGCGGAATGTGGTGGTTGATCTTAATTAATATGCTGCCTTTTCTGTTGCTGATCGGTTTTTTAGCATTCACTCTGCGTCAAATGCAGGCGGGCGGCAATAAGGCTTTGAGTTTCGGTAAATCAAAAGCGAAACTTCTCAACAATCAGCAAAAGCGCGTAACATTTAAAGATGTCGCGGGCGTTGAGGAAGCCAAAGAAGAATTGCAGGAAATTATCGAATTTCTTAAAGACCCGCAGAAGTTTCAAAAACTCGGCGGGAAAATTCCGAAAGGTGTTTTAATGGTCGGACCGCCGGGAACGGGCAAAACTCTGCTTGCAAAAGCGATTGCCGGCGAAGCGAATGTTCCTTTCTTTTCAATTTCCGGTTCTGATTTCGTCGAAATGTTTGTCGGTGTCGGTGCATCGCGCGTTCGTGATTTATTTGAACAAGGCAAGAAGAACGCGCCGTGTATTATTTTTATTGACGAAATTGATGCCGTCGGTCGTCATCGCGGCGCAGGTCTCGGCGGCGGACACGATGAGCGCGAACAAACTTTGAATCAACTGCTCGTCGAAATGGACGGTTTTGAATCAAACGACGGCGTTATTCTGGTTGCTTCAACGAATAGACCTGACGTGCTTGATCCGGCGTTGCTTCGTCCGGGCAGATTTGATCGCCGTGTGGTTGTCGGTCGTCCCGATGTGAAAGGACGCGACGCGATTTTGAAAGTTCACACGCGCAAAATTCCGCTGGACGAAAATGTTGATATCAATGTTATCGCCCGCGGAACTCCCGGATTTACCGGCGCGGATTTGGCGAATATCGTCAACGAAGCGGCTTTGAACGCGGCGCGTTACAATAAAAAAGTCGTAACGATGTCGGATTTTGAAATTGCCAAAGATAAAGTTTTGATGGGTGCGGAACGCAAGAGTATGGTTTTGTCCGACGAGGAAAAATTCTTGACGGCGTATCACGAAGCCGGACATACTCTGGTCGGTTTGAAAGTTCCGTCGGCTGATCCGGTTCACAAAGTTTCGATCATTCCGCGCGGAATGGCTCTCGGCGTTACGATGCAGTTGCCGGAAGGCGACAAGCATAGTTATACGAAGGAATATTTGTTGAGTCAGATTGCGATTTTGATGGGCGGACGACTCGCCGAAGAAATTTACCTCGGCGAAGATATGATTACGACCGGCGCGTCAAACGATATTGAACGGGCGACGGAACTGGCACGTTCGATGGTCTGCGAATACGGAATGAGTAGGCTCGGACCGCTGACTTTCGGCAAAAAGGAAGAACAAATCTTTTTGGGACGCGAAATCTCGCAGCATCGTGATTACTCAGAAGATACGGCGATAAAAATTGATCAGGAAGTCAAGAAAATTATTGCCGAACAATACGAAATTGCGAGAAAAGTGATTCTTGAAAACGCCGACGCGATGGTGCGGCTTGCCGAAGCATTGCTTGTCAAAGAAACGCTCGACGGTGTTCAAATTCGCCGGGTTGTCGCGGGTCTTCCGCTTGACGATGACGGTTCATCTTCGTCAGACGACGATAACGGAACCAGTCAAAAAGAAGAACCGACGCGCAATCCGTTTATTAAAAAACCCATCTTGCCGCCGATCACCGGAAATAATCCGGCTACGGCTTAACAAAGGCAAAAGTAAAAAGTAAAAAGGCAAAAGTTAAGATATTTTCTGACTTTTGCCTTTTTACTTTGAAATTTATGAAAATGTTTTGGCAAACATCACGCCGAAAGATTACGTTGAAAAAAACTTTGGTGATGGCGATTTTGAATGTTACGCCGGATAGTTTTAGCGACGGCGGCGAGTTTTTTTCGATTGATAATGCTCTGCGGCAGACTGAAAATTTAGTAAATGAAGGTGCGGACATTCTTGATGTTGGCGGCGAATCAACCCGTCCGAAAAGTAAAAGAGTTTCGGCGGACGAAGAAATCCGCCGAGTTGTGCCTGTGATAGAAGCGATTTACCATCGTTTTGATATTCCAATTTCGATTGATACGAGTAAGGCGAAAGTTGCGGAATCGGCAATAAATTCGGGTGCGGAAATTATCAACGACATTTCAGGACTGCGGTTTGATGAAACTGTTGCTGAGGTTGCTGCAAAATATCAAACTGGTTTGGTTTTAATGAACTTGCGAGGCGAATTTGAAACGATGCACAAGCAAAAACCCGTCAAAAATATTTTGCGGGAAGTTGCTGAAAGTTTTCGGCAAAGTATCGAAAAAGCTGAAAGTCGCGGCGTAAAAAAAGAGAATATCGTGCTTGATGTCGGCATTGGGTTTAGTAAAACCTTTAAGCAAAACTTGGAGTTAATTGCAAAACTGGATAAACTTTGCAAAGAGTTTCCCGATTTTCCGATGCTCGTCGGCACATCGCGTAAATCATTTATCGGAAAAATACTAAATGACGCGCCGCCTTCGGAAAGGCTAAACGGAACGCTTGCCGCCGATGCGATTGCCGTTTGGAACGGTGCAAATATCCTTCGTGTTCACGATGTCAAAGCGGCTGTTGAAAGTCTGAAAGTTGTCGAAGCCATAAAAAATCACTTATGAAGTTTATCAAATTGTCAGTTTTTGCCGGTTTGTTCTTTCTCGTTTCCGGTTTTACCGAATGTTATAAACCCGTCACCAAAACGGGTTTGCCGGATAATATTAAAACAATCGCCGTTCCCGCGTTTCAATTCGAGGTTGAAGGTGCGCGTTACCGCGTCGAATCGCGTTTGACCGAAGCAGTTACAAAAGAAATCATCAGGCGCGGACGCGGTTTGAAAGTGCAGGGAAGTCGCGCGGGCGCGGACGCAGTTGTTGAAGGCACGATTCGCAATTTTAATTTTTCCGGCGTTTTACTCGACCGGCAGGGTCGCGCCAGAGTTTATGAAGTAACAATTGTGGCGGCGGTTACGATTCGGGATTTGGAAAATAATAAAATTCTTTACGACAATCAAAATTTTACCTTTCGTGATTCTTTTGAATTTTCACAAGACCCGCGCTCGTTTTTCAATGAAGAAGACCCGGCAGTTGAACGAATGTCACGGGCATTTGCCGAATCCGTCGTTTCAACGATTGTTAATGGTTTGGGCGTGAAAGAAGATAAAAAATAACTGAAAAATTATGGCAATTTTAGGACGCGAAGATTTATGGAAACATCTGAAAAAGCATGAGTTTGCGCCGGTTTATCTGCTGTTCGGTGCGGAAACTTATTTGCGCGATTTGGCAGCAAAAACGATTGGCGATTTGGTTTTGGCTGATTCGTCCTTAAGAGAATTTAACGAAATAGAACATAGCCTGAGCGACGGCAAAATCCAGTTTGCGCTTTCGGATGCCGAGCAATTGCCGATGATTGATGCGCGGCGCGTGGTGAAAATTACCAATGTCAAAGTTTCAGCAAACAGCAATAAAGACAATCTTAAGGAAGAAGACGAAGAAAGTTTGGAGCGTTATTTGTCGCATCCGGCTGAAACTTCGATTGTCATTTTTGTTGCGGACGAGTTGGATAAACGCCGCAAAATTTCCAAGCTGCTATTGTCAAAAAGCGTTTCGGTTGAATTTAGTCAGTTGGAAGACAGTGAGTTGATTAAATGGGCAAAAGATAAATTGAAGGAACTAAATACTGAAGCCGACCAAAGAGCTTTAAATTTATTGGTTGCGCTGGTTGGAAACAATGTCAGACGTTTGACCAACGAGATTGAAAAACTTTGCGTCGCGGCTTTGCCCGATAAATTGATAACTTATGAACTCGTCGAATCGCTTGTGCCGAATTCGCGGGAAATTTCCAATTTCGATTTGACCGATTATCTGCTTGCCGGGGATAAACGCCGCGCTTTGCTGACTTTGAAAAAAATACTTGATGACGGCGCGGAGCCTTTGATGCTTTTGGGCTTGATTTCGTATAATTTTCGCCGTCTGTTTTTGTCGAAAGAATTAATGCGGCAAGGTGTCGAACGCAAGGAAGTGGCGCGAGTTATGAAACTGCATTGGAGCAAACAAGAAGATTTTCTAGCAACTGCACGGCGCACCGAAGCGGAAAAACTCGCGCGGATAATGCGTAGAATCGCCGACACGGATTTGGCGATCAAAACTTCAAAAGGCGGCGGCGGAGATGTTGGTTCGCGGCTTCAAATCGAGATGCTGGTTTGCGAATTAGCTAATTTAAATTAAAAAAATCGGAAACGGCTTGCTTAAGGCTCGTTTCCGTAATCAAAGGAGAAAAACTATGAAGTATGAGATGAAAAACTCGATTTACTGCGCTAACTCGTTAACGTGAATCGTCAGACGCGATTTGTGCCGCGCTGCCGTATTTTTATGTAAAACACCTTTATTGACTGATTTATCTATCAAGGCAATCGTCGGAATAAGAAGTTCCTGACTCTGCGCTTTGTCGCCGGCGGCTAAAGCTGCCCGCAATTTTTTGATCTGGGTTCGCAAACTTCCTTTGTTGCTGCGATTTACAGCCCGGCGTTTTTCATTTTGTCTGACGCGCTTTTCGGCTGACTTATGATTTGGCATTAAAAAACTTCTCCGTATTTATCCAAAAACTAAAATTTTTCTCTGTTCAAGAGAAACTACAGAGTATAAATGTTGAAAAAAGACTTGTCAAGCGAAGGGTCAGTATTCAAAGCGTGAAATGAATTCGTGCATCAGATCAACAAGCAAAACGACAATCGGCGGGTAAAATATAAATTCAGGTCTGAGCGAAGGCGAAAAAACTTTCGGCATTGACACGCCGATCAGCAGTTCCAGATAATTTCCGATTAAAAGTCCGATTCCCAAACTTACTCCGACACCGACAACCAAAAAACTAATCGCTTTTAATCTCGAATAAGGTTTTGTCGCGGGTTCAATTTCTTCGAGAATCGAATCGTGGAGATTTTCGTCGCGGTATGTGTAGCGTTCAAAACCGGAACGAAGGCGACCGATCAGATGAATCATACCGGCGGCAAAAAGAGAAAGCATCACAATTTTCCCGATAATCTGCATATTTGTCCAAAACATCGGTTTGAAAATAGCGACAAAACAGGTTGAAAGAAACAGCGCGACGGTCGGAAAAATTACCTTTTGCAGCGCGAGCGTTTCGCGGCGTTCGTCGGCAATCATCCGGTCAATTATTTCATTGTAGCGGCGTTCGTAAGCCATCTGTCGCCAACGCTTTGCGTGAGCATTTTCTGAAGAAAACACTGAACCGTTATCGGCAGTTTCGTATTTTTCTTTGAGCAGTCGGCGATCATAATCGGCACGTTCTTTGGTGTTTCCCAAAACGGCGTAGGCTTTGGCGATTTTCGCAAATTCCCGCGAAGTATTTTCCGTTTCGTTATTAACGTCTGGGTGAAGTTCACGCGCAAGGCGACGATACGCCGATTTTATCTCGGCGTTGGTCGCCTTCGGTGATACTTTCAAAACTGTGTAGTAATTCACCACCATCACAGAAAATAATAGAAAAATGAGAGCGGACAATCAAAAATAAAGAGCAAAAACCGCTGAGATTATAGCATGATTTTTTGTATAAAGAGAAGCCTTTTTAATCATAAATCGTAAATGGCACACGAAATTATTCAAGGTCGTCAATCTGCAAACTTATTGGATTTGCGCCCGACAGATTAACCGCGTCAATCAATTTCGCAACTTTTCCGTAATCGGTGGAAGGCGGAGCTTTGATAAAAACGGTTCTTTCTATTTTTTCGTCCTCGGTCAGATTGCTTTTAAATTCAGCATTTTCTGCATAAACGCGGTTTTCGGTGCGTTCTTTGAAAACTTGCGAAAGTCGGGCGATAAGTTTTTCCGGTTCTTCGACTGTTCCAAGATTATTTTCTTTGTTGAGTTTGAGCGATGAATCGGAATTCAGCGCGACGATTAATGTGTTTATATGTGGTTCGCCGTTTTGTTTGGATTCCTGCGGAATTTTCGTTTTAAAATCCGTCGGTTTTATCGGCGAAATTACCATAAAAATTATCAGCAGAACAAGCAGAACATCAATCAAAGGCGTTACGTTTATATTCGGTTTCGTAGAATTCATCAAGTTTTTTCTCCTTTTGCTGTTAGATTTAGCTGATTAGACACCGACCGGAAAAAAAAGTTCCCGACAAATTTATGTTTCTAGTTTTCCGCCCATTGCGTTCATCAAAGCCTTTGCTTTGACTAGCGTTTCTTCATATTCAGCTTCGGGAATGCTGTCAATGACAATTCCGCCGCCGACATTGAAAATCGCTTCTTTCTGACGGATAACCATTGTCCGAATCGCAACGCTTAGATCAAAAGAATTTTGAATTTTGAATTTTGAATTTTGAATTGAATAACCGATTGCTCCCATTGAAAGACCGCGATTTGCCGTTTCGATTTCGTCAATGATTTTCATCGTTCGAATTTTCGGTGCGCCGGTGATTGAACCGCACGGGAAAACGGCGCGGATCATGTCGGAAAATTTCAAGTTTTCGCGCAATTCGCCTTTGATAGTTGAAACGAGATGGAAAAGCGTCGGATGCGTTTCCAAATCGCAGAGTTTTTCGACTTCGACGCTGCCGAATTCGCAGATTCTGCCGATGTCGTTTCGTAAAAGGTCAACAATCATCACATTTTCGGCGTGGTCTTTCGCGCTATTTAATAATTCGTTTTTTAGTTGCAAATCTCCCTTTTTAGTTTCTCCGCGTGGACGAGTTCCTTTTATCGGCGAAGCAGAAATACTTGAACCTTGAACATTAAAAAATCTTTCGGGTGAAATTGAAACGACAAAATCTTCTTGACGTTTGATAAACGCGGAAAAAGGCGCAGGATGAGATTTCCGCAATCTCTGAAAAATCTTTTGCGGAGTCAAACTTTCGGGAAGTTCGGCGCGGAATTGCTGTGTCAAATTTGTCTGATAAGTGTCGCCGCGTATGATGTGTTCCTTAATCTTTGTAATAGTTTCAATATAATTTTCGTGCGTAAAATTTGAATAAATTTTAGAATGTTCCATTAAATCAACATTCAAATTTGTCGGTTGATTCGATAAAAGTTCTTCGATTTCGTCAAAACGATTTTGATTTCCGGTCAGAAAAGTTTTCCGCGTGTTGTAATCGTGAATTATCAGACAATCAAAAACGGCGAGAAAAACATCAGGTTCGGGAAATGTTTCAAATTCCTTTTCGCGCGGTTTGATGTTTTCGAGTTTTAAGCCGAAATCGTAAGAAATTGTAAAGATGCACGCTGAATTTTCGAGGGAAAGTTTTTTGTCTAAAGTTTTGAAGGTTTTAGTTGGATTTTTATCGGTTATTTGTAAAATTTCCAACGGATCAAATCCGGCAATTAAAAGATGCGAATTAAGATAATTAACGCCGCAACTATCCAGAATGCAGACATTTCGCGTATCTTCGAGATTAAGCAAAACTGAAATTAATTCATCTGCTGAAAGTTTAATTTCGCGCACACAGAAATTTTATCACAAAGTTTTATTTTCCCTTTAAGAACGATTTAGCGTAATATGTCGCAATCTGTTTCTTTTACCAAATCTAAAAATATGACTCCAAATTCTAATAATATTTCATTGGTTCGCGGTCTTGGATTGGTTGCGGCGATTTCGATTATCGTCGGAAACGTCATCGGCACGGGCGTTTTTCTCAAAGCGCGAATAATGACGTGCAATGTCGGAAGTCCGACTTGGGTGATTATCGCGTGGATTGCGGCGGGCGTTTTGTCGCTTGCGGGCGCGTTGACCTATGCCGAACTTTCGGCGATGAAACCGGAAGCAGGCGGCGAATATGTTTTTTTGCGCGACGCTTACGGGCGCGTTTGGAGTTTTCTTT
>JBDTSO010000132.1:0-7842 GCA_039931085.1 Acidobacteriota bacterium
TAAAAAAACTTCACCGTTATAAACAGGGACGATAACCGAAACAGTCGGCTTTTTTTTATTCACGAAAATTTCTCCCGAAGATTTAAACTTTGCCGGCAACAGATGTTTTGGATTTGAAATTCATCGTTTTCGCACCAACCGCCGCTCTTGTAAGTTGGACGGGTTGGAAAACTATGCTCGACCACATAGACATTTCATTTGTGCAATAACAGGCTTTTGCTTTTATCTGAGAGCGAAGTTTTTTGGCTTCTTCGGAATCCCAGATTTCAAAGAAACTTTTTTCCCTGATATTTCCAAGGGGAAAATGCTGTTCGCAGACGCTGACATCGCCGTTTGATAACACAACACCGCTGATAATTCCGGCTTTGCACGGGATAAATTGAGTTTCGGATTCGATGGTTTTTATCTTCGCCCATTGCAGCATCGGTTCGACGCTTGAGCCAGGGCGGTTTTTCTCGCGGTCTTTCCAGACTTTAGCAACGTGATGATAAAGTTTTTTGTACTCTTCAAGTGCCGGACCTTGCAGCGAAGGGTCTTTTCTGTCGCCGCGAATGATTGCCAGATTATGATGTTCCATTTCCGGGCAATTTTCATATAAATAATCGGTCAACTGCCAAATTTCATTCATATTCTCGCTCATTGCGACAGTGCTGGCGTGAATCTTGAGCTGCGGATATTCTTTTTGAAGTTCCGTCAACATTTCATAAGTTTCCATCGCCTTTTCAAATGAACGCGGATTTCCTCTTAATTTATTGTGATATTCGGGCATTCCGTCGAGCGAGAGTTCGCAAACAAAAAGTTTCAGCTTATCGTTTTTCAAAACTTTTCGCAGAGTTTTTTCGGTGCGGTCTGTGAAATATCCGTTGGTCGGAACATATATGTTTTTGATATTGTTATTGTCAATAAAAAGCTGACAGATTTCCGCAAAGTCCTGGCGAATAAACGGCTCGCCGCCGGAAAGATTCAGATTTTCAAAATCTCCCAAGTCGTGCGAGAGTTTTTCGTATTCTTCAAAAGTTAAATCATTTCGCTGATTTAAATTCTTCCAGTATAAACAATGTTCGCAGGTTAAATTACAGATTGAATTCATATAAATAACCATAAAAGACGGGGTTTGCCTTTCTTTATATGTGGCAGATTTCATTGACAAACGAGTGTGACGACCAATTCTAGATACAATAGACATAATAATCTCCTTCTAATTTTGATAAATAAACGATTTGAAACTTCGCATCGCTTGACGAATATTTAAGTATCGGTCAAAAGTGTTGGTTGACAAAGTATTAAAAATTCTCAGATTCGACAAATAATAAGAATCAACTCTTTCCAAAGTAAAAAAATCGCTTCCCGCCCGAATTTTTCCTAAATTGGTTGAACACGCAGCTTTGAAATGATTTTCGGCAGTTTGTTTGACCGAGGAATTGAATTTTCCATACGGATAAGCGAAAGTTTTCGCTTCCTTGCCGAGCGCGTTTTCAATTGCCGCTTTTGATTCGACAATTTCACTTTCAATGTTTGCCGATGATAGTTTTGTCAGATCGGGATGCGTTTTAGTGTGAACTCCAAATTCAACGCCGCATTCATCCAACTCTTTTATTTCCCGCCAAAAAAGCAGACGACTGCGCGGAAGATTCGCCGGATTTCCTTTCCAATCGTTATATTTGCCGCAAAAATCCGTAACCAGAAAAACGGTTGCGGTGAATCCGTATTTTTCGAGTACGGGAAACGCTTCCGAGTAAAAATTCCGAAAACCGTCATCAAAAGTAAGCGCGACGGTTTTCGGAGATGGAGAATTATTCTCAAGCAAATCTGCGGCAAGTTGTTTTAAAGAAACGGTTTTGTAGCCATTTTCGCTTAAAAATTTCATCTGCTGTCGAAAAACTTTCGGTTCGGTTGAAATTACCGAGCCGCTTTTGTCAATCGAATGATAAGTTATGATCGGTATATTCACCTTTTGTCTTATCAACATACTTTTACTTAAAACTTTTATTGCTTGAATACTCAACTGAAACTGCTGGAGGACTTAGATTTGAAAGTTCTTTTTGAACTTTCTCGCGTGATTTCGCCCGCAGAGTTTCGACAGTATTCAAATATCTTTCCAAATGCGCTTCTTCGTTCCAGTATTTCAGAAAAGCGGCGTAGCCTTTTTCGCCCAATTCTTTTCTTAGCTGAGGATTGGTGGCAAATTCAGCCATCGCTTCGATCAACTCGGTTTGATTCTCGTAAATAAAACCGCCGCCGCTGTCTTCGACGACTTCCGGCAATGCTCCGAGATTATTGACGATAACCGGCGTTTTGCGTGAAAATGCTTCGATAATGATGATTCCGAATGTTTCATAACAAATTGACGGAACAATAACGGCAACCGCCGATTTATAAAGGCTTCCGAGCCTTTTTTGATCAACTCTGCCGAGAAATTTTATATTCGGACTTTTTGCCGCCTGCTCTTCCAGCGTTTTTTTGTAATCTCCGTCGCCGGCAATCAGCAAATCATATTCACTTTTTTCTTTGAAAACCGGAATAATATTTTGCACACCTTTGATTTCCTCAAGCCGTCCGACAAAAAGAAAATACGGGCGGTTGGATTTCTCTTCCGTTTCCGTATTTTCAGCTTCTTCCGGCGGAGTTGGAAGAAAATAAGGCATCTGTTTGATCGGAATATCCAAACCCGCATCGAGATGTTTGTGTAGTGTAAAACGGCTCGGCGAAAGGAAGCAGTCAATATTTTTCAGCATTTTTTTCATCAATCCCGTATATCGCCACAACTGCGGCGGGCGTTTTCCTTTCAACTGACAGCGCAGACAACTTTGCTTTGTGCAGACTTCGCGGTTAAATTTCCAGAGAACGTGCATCGGGCAAATCAGCCAATGTTCGTGCGTCGTGTAAAGTTTGACGGCATCGGAAGAACCGTAACTCAAAGCCGTAATTCCCATCAGAGACATATTGTTGTAATGAATTACGTCGTAATCGTTTTCTTCCAGAGCTTTTTTCAATTCATTTTTCAAAATCGGAACGCCCGTTTGCTGCGTCAACAATGGCGAAAGAAATCCGGCACTGCTTTTAAGCCCGTGAACACTGACATTCGGATGATTCGGAAATTCTCCGTTCGGCGGTTTTTTATTCAGAAGTAAAAAAGCATCTTCGCTGTGAAAAACATCTATCGAATGACCTCGTTTTGCTAATTCGTTGGTCAGACGGTAAATGTGCATTCCGTCGCCGCCGAAATTGTAGGGCGGATAAAATGTTGAAACCATACAGAATTTAAGCGGTTTGTTCGTCATTTATTGTGCGGCAACTTCGCCGAAAATTGCGAGCGTGTCTTCCGCCGCCTTTTTCCACGAAAATTCCCGCGCTCTTTTCAGACTGTTTTCTTTCATTTTATTCCTTAACAAATCATCTTTCAAGATTTTTGTTATTACGTCAGCCATATTCTGCTCATCGCGCGGATCAAAAAAGCTACCTGCATCGCCGATAACTTCGGGCAGCGAACTGCAATTGCTGGCGGCAACCGGCGTTCCGCAAGCCATCGCTTCGAGTGCCGGAAGTCCGAAACCTTCTTCGAGCGAAGGAAAAACCAGAAGAGTCGCGGCATTGTAAAATCGAGCTAAATCTTCGTCGGAGATAAAGCCGGTAAAAACAACTTTATCTTCCAGACTAAGTTCCGCAACTTGTTTTTTCAGCGATGGATAAGCCGAAAAAAACGGATCATCTTTGTAATCGCCGACCAGAACGAGTTTGACATCGGGAAATTGTGAATCATCGCAAATTCGCTTGAAAGCATTTATCAAAACGCTCAAATTTTTGTGCGGACTGATGCCGCCGACGTAAAGTAAAAATTTTTCACCGGACTTTATCCCGAAACGTCTGAGCGCATTTCCCGTCGCGCTGTTCGGCGGCAGAACTTTGAAAACGGAACGCGCACCTTCATTTATCACGCGCAAACGCGAATTCGGAAGATTGAAATATTCGCCGATTTGCTGTTTGGAATAATCCGAAACCGTTAAAATTAAATCAGATTGGAGAACGGCGGCATTTTGTTTTAATTTCCAGAAAAATTTTGATTTTGAGTTCGGAAAAATAAGTTCTGGGTTATTGTCGGCGATGACATCGTGAATTGTAACAATAATTTTCGTCCGATTTAGAATCGGAAAATAAGAATAAACTGCGGGAAAGAAGAACACATCTACTTTGTGCCGCAATACTTGTCGGCTCATCGCCCATAAATCCTTTAACGAGCGTCTTCCGTTCGCCGAAGCAGCTTTGATCGGTGAAGCGTCGGTCTGAACGACTATTTTTGTCGCCCGTGCCGGAATGGTTTCGCCGTCGGCGGTGTCGCCGTCAATAAAAAAAAGATATTCGTTGGTTTCGTCTATTTCTAAAATATTTTCGAGAAGTTCGCGCGTAAAGCGTCCGAATCCCCGTTTATTTCCCCAACAAGCCGCATCAATTCCGATTTTCATAAAGATTTATTCGGGACAATCACTCTCTTTTTTAAATGGTAATTTGAGAAAGCGTTTATAATCCGTCAAAATCTTTTTCAACTATTTGCGAAATTTCGGGATTTTAATGTAAACGATGGCATTATAAACTAATCCGATTAGCCAACCGCTTACATAACCGACGAGAAAACCGTAAAGCGCACCGATTAAACTGCCGGTATATGTTACCGAATACCCGAAAAAAAATTCGCGTATAAGTATCAGATGATGTCCGGCATCATCTCCGCCTTTGAGTACCAGCCAATTAGTGGCGATGAAAATTACTAAAGCACAAATGATACCAAAAACGATACCTATAATCTGACCGTTTAAGCGCAGCACCGCGTGCTTTAAAATTTCATCCTCGGAATTAACAGTCGTATCGTTGG
This sequence comes from Acidobacteriota bacterium, assembly GCA_039931085.1. Classification (GTDB taxonomy): domain Bacteria; phylum Acidobacteriota; class Blastocatellia; order Pyrinomonadales; family Pyrinomonadaceae. The sequence continues at coordinate 4,868 of JBDTSO010000132.1, forward strand.
TCAAATTTATTTGCTGCTGATAAAAAGCTTCCGATCTTTCTTGTGGCATTAGTATTTTAAATTATTCGTTTGGGAATCAGCGGCTGAGTCGAAGCGAGATTGGAAATTTCTTCTTCCTGTCCAGATACTTCTTCGTGATACTCATTTTCCACATTTACTTCCCAAACATCATAATTAGCTCCCAATATATTTTTGACCGCTAACATTGCCGTCAACATTGAATGGTCTTGATTATTATACTTGTGCATTCCGTTTCTGCCAACTAGATGCATATTCGGCAAGTCGGTTAAAAACCCCCGAATAGTATTTACAGCCTCGCTATATATCGAATCATAAACCGGATACGCTTTCGGCATCCTCACGACCGCGCCGTCTTCTACGTCTTCAGGTTTGACCAGATCAAGCATAGCTAATTCCTTTATCGCCAGTTTTATCAAGTCTTCATCTGCCATTGTCCACAAGCCGTCGCCTTCAAAACAAAAGTATTCCAAACCCAGACAAGTTTTGTCCGGGTCGGCAACCATTTTCGGACTCCAGTTTTTGAAATTCTGAATTCTGCCGACCTTGACCGCCGAATCGTGTATGTAAATCCAGTTATCTTGAAATAGATCAGCTCCTTTGATAATTAAAGAAACCGTCAAAAAATCTCTGTAACCCAAATCATCCGCCGCCTTTTTAATATCGGCGGGCGGTTCGGGGTCGAGTTTTCTGATAAGTTCCCGCATCGGCATACTGCTGATAAAATCAGTCCCCTCAATTATTTCCGATTTTTCTCCGTTGCCCGTTTGCAGAGCCGTGATTTTGCCTTTTTTCCAGAAAATTTTCTCGACACCAGCCTTCATTTTCAATTCGCTGCCGCGCTTTTGAATGCTGTCAGCCACCATCTCCCACATTTGTCCCGGACCTTTTTCGGGATAATCGAAAGCGTCTATCAATGTTTTGATAACATCGTTTTTGTTAATCGGCTGGCTTGAAAGAAGCGCGTTTTTGATGGTTGAAACCAGCGACAAACCTTTGATACGCTGCGCCGCCCAATCAGCAGATATTTCGTTGCACGGAATTCCCCAAACTTTTTCCGTGTAGGTTTTGAAAAATATGTTGAAAAGCCTTCTGCCGAAACGGTTGCAAATCCAGTCTTCAAAACTTTTTTCTTGCTTGATTGGAAACACTTGCGCTTTGGCGTAACTGCCGAGCATCAAAAAACTGTTCATAATACCCAAACCTAAAAGAGCGTTAGTCGCTTTCAGCGGATAATTGAAAAATTTTTTGTTGTAGTAAATTCGGGACAAACGCGAGCGGCGCAAGAATTTTTCTTCTCCCAAAACCTCGCGCCACATTTCGTCCACGACTTTTACTTTCGTAAAAAAACGGTGTCCGCCGATGTCGAAAAGGTATCCTTTATAATTGACCGTCCGCGAAATGCCGCCGACAACATCGTCTTTTTCTAAAATGACGGATTTTATTTTCTCTTTGCAGAGTTGATAGGCGGCGGTTAAACCGGCAGGACCTGCGCCGATGATGACGACTTTTTTATTATTATTTTCCAACATTTGAGTAAAGTTTTGAATTAAGGATTGTCAATAAAATCGTTAACGGCGGACATTTTTCTTTTGAGTTTGAACACATTCAAATAAGTTGTAACCATAATGTTTCTAATAGTTGCTCCTAACCAACCAAGAATAAACCCGGAGAAGAAACCATAAAGAAATCCGATTAGACTTCCGACGGGCGTTACTTCGTATTTGAAAAAATATTGGCGTAAAAGCACAAGATTCTGACCGACATTCTCGCCACCTTTGATTATCAAAAAATTTGTGGCTAAAAATATAATCAGTCCAAAAAGTATGCCGACCGAAACCCCCATTGCAACCGAATCCAACTTAGCCAGAGATTGAATTATCAATTCATCGGCAGCGTCAATTTCGGTAATTTTTTCGTTTTCTGATAGAGATGGATTCATATTTACCTCGAATAAAAAAAGACCTAGCGGTTTGTTTTCCAAAAATTGAATTGTCTTGAAACTAAATTTTTCGTAAATGAGAAATAGCCGTGATTTAGATGTTATGTGAATATGTGAACGCACATCCGCCTCAGTGGATTAAAAAAACCAACCACGAAAACCCCGCGAGGGGAAGCCGCTTCCGACAGCGGACATAATTACTAAAACTTTAAATCTACTAATTTTGCTTGAGTCCAACCTTATTGCGATTGAGATACTAACGCATCGGAGAAAACAACTGTTTTGTTTAGACTATTTGTTTCAATTTGATTTAGTCGGTATCTCAGAAATCGGCGGCTGAGATAGGTTTGAAAGTTTAATGAGTAAGACAGGATAATTCACCTTCTGATTTCATTAAACTCTTTATTTCTTAGGGATTTACAGATTGGAAAAAATCTCTGCCTAATTCATTTTGTAAATAAATGCAGATTTTCTTCTTTGAACAAACAAGCCATTCATTATTCTGGATAAAACGACAAATATACTAAAAAAATTGTCGTTTTATCGGATTCACACGCGAACTATTAAATTTAATATCACTAACTACAAATCAAACTGCTTTTAGATGAGCAATCTCCGCCGCTTTGCGCGGCTTCCCTTTTTGGGTTTTTGTGATTGACAGTTTAAATCACCGGAATCTTTCTGTGTGAATTTGTTTTCTCATCCGCTAAAATTTTAAGTTTTCGGTGAAAATGCCGGACTAATATTTACTTTACGAATAAGATTTTGCCGCACAGACATAACAATTTGAACATAAATAAAAACACGGCGACACTAAATTTGACGATCTTAATAACCGTAGTAAGCGGTAAAAATGCTCTGTCGCGCTGTCTTACGAATTTGTATCCGCAAGTAAATTTCAGCGAAACCGAGATAATTGTGCCTTTTGATAAGTGGTCAAAGGATGTCGGTAAATTGGCATCGAAATTTCCCGAAGTTATTTTTCATTTTATCGAAGATTTAGGTTTTGCAAGTT
>JBDTSO010000133.1:0-7813 GCA_039931085.1 Acidobacteriota bacterium
GGTTACGGTTGACGAAAACGGAGACATAATCGAGGCAAATGCTATTTCCGGTCATCCGCTTCTTTTCCAATCGGCGGTCGCGGCGGCACGTCAGGCGAAATTTCAACCGACGTTGTTAAGCGGCAAACCCGTCAAAGTTAAGGGCGTGATTGTCTATAATTTTACGCCCTGAAAAGAAAAATGAAGTTTGAATAAAAAAATAAGGAGAAATAAATTATGCCAAAACAAATAGTCAGCACATCGAACGAGATTTGCAAACAAGTATTTTTGAACGGTAACGGAAGTGAAAACCCGCCGTCTTATGTTCCACAAAACGGCGGCGCGATCAGCGTTAGTGCGCCCGTCGGGATCGGTGGAACTAATCTGGCGAATGATGTTACGACGATTCAGGACGCGCTCAACCGCGTGTCGCCCGCCGAGGGCGGAGCGTCGCCAACGCTTGTCGTGGACGGAATTTGCGGGCAGAAAACCAAAGACGCGATCCAGAAATTTCAATTACAGCAATTCGGCTGGTCGGGCGCGGACGGCAAGATAAATCCGGGCGGACAGACGATTACACGGCTCAACGAAATACTCGGTGCGAATCGTCCGGCGGACAGCGGCGGCGGTTTTCCGCCGGTTGACGACAGACAGGCAAACGATATTTTCAAAGTTTCGATGACTGCCGGTTTGCTGACGGCGAAACGATGGATTCGCGCCGCGCAAGCAAATCTCGATATGGCACTCGTTTATGTTGATCAGCCCGATGTTCCGGCTTTTATCCCGTCGTTCGGACGCGGCGAAAGAATGCGTCTGGTCAATCGTTATTTCAAAATTGACGCGATGAAAGCGGAACAAAAACAAATCGTGATTCAGCGCATACGTCTTGTGTTTTCGACGATGCTTCAGATGTTCGAGCGTCCGGGCGGTTTGTGGGGCGAAAAAGCGTTTGAAATCGATTCGACGGGCGTTACACACAAAGAAACGCCACACGCCGTCGCGCATACCGATGTCGGCGGTTTTTTCAAAGGCGGACAGCCGAACCAATTTCAAAAGGAATTGCGCGGCGACAGCATTTTCTTCGTGCGCGAAAATATCATCTATTTTACCAATATGGACAAGGGCGTAAAAACCATCGTCCACGAAATGGCACATTTCTGCGGCGACGTGCGAATCGGTTGGGAAATTGACGATTTTGACGCATACGGCGAACCGGAAGACGCTAGGGTTACTAAACTAAATTCGTCTCAGAGAGTTCGCCACGCCGACACTTATGCGCGTTTTGCGAGAGCCGCCGGAAATTAAAAGGAGAAAGCATTATGAAAAGGCAAACCGCAGTATGTAATTCAATATTTGCCGTCGAATATTTATTCGGACGAAGGCGGCGACCACGAAATTAAAATCGCGGGCGATGTCTTTATGGTGATAAGTGTTTGCCGAATCCTTTGGGTTTTATCAATTGGCGCGAGGTTTTCGTTGAATTAAAATGATAAGTTTTAGGCAAATTAGTTGGTTTTTTACTTCTTGTTTAATTGGAAGAATAAAAATGAAAAATAACGATATTATGAAGGAAAAAACAGAGCAAGCAGCACCGGAAAAATTGAGTGTGGGATCGAAAATCATTTTAATTTTTTTCGTTCCGGTTTTTGTTGTTTTCTCGGCGTTTTAGGGATTAAAAACAATCAGAGATCAAAGCACGTTTGAACTAAGCAAAAGATTTGTCCGAAATAACGAGGTTATCAGTGAAAAACTCGGTGAGGTTAAGAATCTAAAAGGGTTTGGCGGAGGAGCGAAAACCGGCAACAGTTGGGAAATTACCGGAAAAGTTTATAGTAATCAAAAAAATTGAAGTTGTTGTTACAGTAATGTGCGGTAACGGAATGTCCGATTCCGGTTCACAATACAGCGTTCCAGAGGCTAAATATAGAAATGCGAATGATGTTGTAACCGATTGGAACAACAGCGATTGGCAGGAGATCGAAATAAGTTGGGCTAAAAAAATACTTTTGGTTTTTAAGAAATAAATAGAGTTTCGTTCCGCCTTTTATCGCTGTTTTTATTCAACTTTAACGAAATCCGTTCCCGTGCGCCCGAAGGTTTCGGGATGATACATCTCTTTGGCTTCGGCGGGCGGCACGAGGAGTTCGTTTGATGTTGTTGAGTGTGTTCCATAATGTTAGATAAATGTATGTTTATAAATACTTTCCTAAAGAAGAAGAAGCAAAAAGGCTTCGGCGCAGTCGTCTTTGTTTTGTTTTGGCAAAGGCAATACTGAATTCAAATTTATGAAAGCTATAACCTGTTCACAATGCGGAGGTTTGATTAGCAAAGTTTCCGAACTGCAAACAATTGCCCAATGCGATTATTGCGGCGCGAAAATTTTGATTACACCTGAAAATGCGCCATCGCAAAACGACAAATCGCAAAAGGCAGAAGACAAACCCAAACTGATTAATGAATTTGGTTATCCGATTGACCAATATATTCCTTTTGACGAAAAACAAATATCTGACAACTTCACTGGGCTAAAAGTTATAACAATAATGGTGGTTATCGGAATTGGCTTTGCTATATTTTTGATGGTAATTTCAAATTCTAAATCCATTCCCCAAAAGACTTTGCTCAAGCTGACAGCGACTCCAACGCCAAAAAAAGATTATGAAGTTTTGCTCGAATTCGGAGGCAAAGGAACGAGCGCGGGATTATTTAATAATCCAAGCGAGATTGCCGTTGATACCGACGGAAACATTTATGTTTCGGACGAAACTCTGCGCGTTCAGCGTTTTGACGCAAACGGTAAATTCGTCAGTCTTTGGAATGTAAAAGGCAACAAAAACGAAAAGATTGACAAACTTGCCGCAGACGCGGACGGCAATGTTTATGTGTTAATCGGCGGTGAAATTGTCGTTTATAACAGGCAGACGGGCGAGCAAAAGCAGGTCTTGTCCGATAGCCGAAAGCATTATATTGACGATTTCGTTTTGCGCGACGACGGCGGGATGATGTATGTCGCCGAAAACACACAGAACGAAGAATTTGTGCATATCAAAGGCAGAGCGACTGTCAATCGTTTGGTCGGGATTCACACAAAAGCCGCCGAAACCACGATTCCGACACAAGCCATCAGAATTGCGGTTGACGGCAAAGGCGATATTTATTCGGTCTATGCGCTCGGCGATGTTTATGGTGGATTTAGTTACAACGAAGAAGATTTGATGATTTTTCACTTTACGCCGCAAGGAAAATTCGTCAATAAATTTGCGGCTGGACTTGTGTCATCCGCGTTTATTCCTATTGGACTTGTGCCATCCGCGATTTTAATTGATAACCAAAGTCGTATTTACCTTTTGAACAGCAACAGGATATATGACGTTAGAATCGTTGTCTTTTCAAACACCGGCAACGAGATTAAAAGAATCAACTTTGTTAAATTCGAGTCAATTAAAACAATGACGCTCGATAGACAAAACAATCTTTATGTAATTAGCGGCGAAAAAATCCGTAAGTGGAAAGCGATTGATTTTGGAACGTAACGGGATTTTTATGATGAAATTCAAGCAAGTAACAATAATTTTCTTATTCTTGCTTTTCAGCGCGACCATCTTCGCTCAATCGAACGATTTGTTTACAGGAATCAAACTTCGCGCCGAAGTCCAATCTCTCGTCAAATAAGTTGAAAAGAAAACGGGAAAGAAGATTGACGCGGAATTTAGCGAGTTAGGAAATTTTCAACTCGGTTCGCTTATTATCTTCCCCATAGTCTTTTTCATGGCAGTGGTAATTGTTCTCGGCAACAAACTCTTTTTCAAACAGAGCGTCCCACTTGAACCATCGGGGACGCTCTGCTGATAAATTATTTCGGTGACAAGTTACTCCACCTTCACAAAATCCGTCCCTGTGCGTCCGAAAGTTTCGGGATGATACATTTCTTCAGCTTTGGCGGGCGGCACAACAAATTGTCCCGGCGTTGTCGCTCTGGTAACGTAAGAATAATTATAAACGCCTTCCCACAACAGGGACGTGAACGCTTCGGCGCGTTCGTCGCGGAAGTTTTGGTGTTCAAACCATTGCCCGCGCCAATTGTAAAAACCGCGTCCGAAACTTCTCGAACCGTATTCAACAACAGGCTTTTTCTCATCGTCTTGCGGAACAACTTCGGTAACGGCTAAATCCGGGTTCAAAATTTCTAACCCTGCCGGAAGCGGATCAACCAAAGCGACGTGATAACGCCGCGCTTGTGCAACCATCGTCAAACGGACGCGAACTCGTGCGCCGGATTTGAACGTCCAACTGCCGTCGGTGTTTTGTTTCACGTCATCGGCGTTGTCAATCGCTTCGTATTTTCTCAATACCGTAAAACCGTAATCGGCGGGAGCGAGATTCAGATTTTTCGGCGCGTATTTCAAACCGATTCGATAATAAAGTCGTCCCGCGCCTTGTTTATCCAGAATTAGATTCGGTGTTCCTCCTTGTTCGAGCAAATAATTCATCGGAATATTCAACAGATTTGAATCAACCGAACGTCCTTTGAAAGTTTGTTCGCCAGCGTAAGTTTGTCCGAGCCAGATTTTTGCCGCGAAATCCGGCGTTACTTTTTCGTAAGTTTCAAAGTATTTATCTAAAGCGAGCAAAATAAAGACATTTTCCTGCGTGTTCGCCCAGTGTCCTTTTGTTCGATGGTCAAGAAGTCCGCGAACTAATTTTGGAATCAAATCGTTGTTCGGATCGGATTTAAGCAACGCTTCGAGCAGAACGCCGTCGGCGCGGCGGTTGGAATACATAATTAGCCACGCACCGTCGCCGTAATCGGTTACAAAATTTGCAGTTGCGGCGGTTTCGGTTGTGCGGTTCATCAAAAAGCGTTTGATTACTTCGACTTCCGTTTGTGAATTTTTATCATCCGCTAAAACCGACATAATCCAGCCCAACGCTTCAAACGGCATTTTTTCAACGCCCGCTTCCTCCAATAATTTCTTGGCTTTCGCCGCGTCTTTATCGCCCATCAAATCGCGGACGTAAAGCGCGTAAGCCGAAATTGTCCAACGAACTTGTTGCGGATAATATTCTTCGTAATGTGTTTCGATGTTTTTCAGATAAGGCTTGACTTTCGTCAGCATTTCGTCGGGAACTTGATAGCCTTTTGCCTTCGCCAAAACAAGCGCGTGCGCTGCGTGAACGGTTACAAACGGGAATTTGTAACGCTCGCCGTCTTTTTTCCACAAACCGAAATAGCCGTTGTCGTTTTGGCGCGATTTCAAGATTTCAACATCTTTGGCAAAACGCGCTTTTAATTCCGCGTCGCTTGGCAATTCTTTTGCTTTGAACGCTTTCAAAACATTTTGCAGCGCGGCAATCGAAATCATTCTTGACGCGACTTGTTCGGTGCATTCAAACGGATAAGTTTGCAGGTAAATAAACGCATCGGTCAATTCCTGCAACTGTGTTGAGGAAGTCGTAATCTCCAAACCGCCGAATTGCGAGAAAACGTCGTTTGGTGCTTGGATCGGCTGAACAATCGCGCCGTTTTCGTCGGTTGTGCCGTAAGTCGCAAACGCTTCGCTGGTTGCAGGAGTCCAAACGGGCAGTTCAATTTCCGCCGCGTCGGAGAATTTGCCCGAAGTAGCGGCGAATTGGAAACGCGCCGTTCCCGCTTTGTCCGCCAAAACCGGAAAACGAATTTCGACGCGGTCATTGGCTTTGATGATGACGCGCTTGCCGTTTTCGCCGATCAATTCGGCATTGGCGGCGCGAATGGCGACATCAACCGCCAAATCTTTATCGGTTTGATTTTGGACAACGACGGGAAGTTCAACTTTGTCGCCGAAATTCATAAAGCGCGGCGCGGACGGACGCACCATCAAAGGCTGTCGCGCCGTGATATTCGATTCGCCTTTGCCGAACGATTTAGCTTTTGTAACCGCCACCGCCATCACACGATAGCGCGTCAGATTGTCGGGCAGTTTGACCTCAACTGTCGCTTTGCCGTTCGCATCGGTTTTGACGTTCGGCGCGAAAACGGCAAGCGCGTCGAAGTTTTGGCGTTGTTTGATAGGATTACTTTCTTGTTCATCTATAACAAAAGAATTTTCTGATCCAGATGCGCCGTCAATCAGAAAACCTGCTTTTGATTTTCTACCGTTTATAGGCAACTCGTTTACTTGTCTTGTACTTATGCTGGCAGACGAAGCGTTAACCATTACGCTGTCTTGAACTTTCAAATCAAATTCTTTCTTCAAAATTGCTTTGTCTAGAGAATTTAAATCATCTGGATTTCCCAAAACGACATCTTTCCGCGAATGATAATCGGTTACGCCTTCGCCGCGCGGCGTGTAAAAAGTGCCGAGCGGATTTGCGATGTCGTAATTCGACAGTGCCAAAATTGATTCGTCAACGATGACAACCGCGACTTCCGAATCGGCGACGGGTTTGCCGGCGTTGTCTTTGACCGTAACTGCAACTTTTGTCGCGTCGCCGGGAGCGAGAGTTTTTTCAAGCGGTTCGGCGGAAACATTTAATTTGCGCGAATCGGTTGAAATCGAGAGATTTATTTCGCCGCTTGCAAATGCCGGACGTTTCGCCAATTTTTCGTCCGTTTCGCCTTTGTCGTTTGTTCGTGCGCTTGCGCCGACCAGATCAACTTGCGCGTAAATATTCGGCAGATATTTTTCTTCGAGCGGAATCCGCAAAATCGTCGAAGTTTCTTTCATCGAAAAACGCTCGGTTTTAACAATTCCGTCGCGCCGCAAAGTCAAAACGCCTTCGGCATTCGGAAACGGCGAAATTACCAGAAATTCCGCGACATCTCCCGCCGCGTAATCTTTTTTGTCGGGAATAATCTGCGCCTCTTCCTGTTCGACAGTGCGTTTCGGCTCGGTTTGTCCGCCCGGAATCCAAACCGTCAATTCGCTTTCATTAGGTCGTTCGCGGTCGTCCAAAACCCGCGCCGTAATCGTGTAGCGTCCGCCTTGTTTCGCCGTGAAAACACATTTCTGCGCTTCATTTGAAGATTTTATTTGACAATTCTGCTCGTCAATCGCAACTTCTTTCCATTCGCCTTTGTCAAAACGCCAGTCTTTCAATTCGGCTTTGATGTTGACATCACGGTTGGCGACAAGATTGCCGTCGATGTCGGTAACAATTGATTCGACAATGATATTTTCGCCTTTTCGCACAAAATTTCTGGGTGTTTTAATGCCGACATACAGCGACGACGGATGCACGAGCAAATTCGTCGCGCCCGCAAAAGTCTGCCGATTTACGTCCTGCACCGAAGCCGAAGCCGAAACATTATAAGGGCGCGGCGGATTTGCCGATTCAAAATCAATCTTCAAAACGTGCTTGCCGCTTGCGTCGGTTACGCCTTTGAAATTTTCGGTTGTCGTTTCGTTGTAATTTCCGTTGTAAGAACGCCACCACGGAATCCAAGTTCCGAATGTGTAATCGTCGCGGTTCGGCGGCGTGTAATTCGTCGGCGTAGAAGTTACCGTCCAATTAACATCGGCATTTGCCAATCCGCCGCCCGCGTAATATTTCGCTTCGACGGCGACGTTTGCCGAACCTTTTACGAAAAACGGTGCTTCGGTTTCCGCTTTTGCCGTAACTTCAAATTCCGGTCGTCGAAATTCCTGAATCTGAAAACCTTCCTGCGTTTGTTTTCCTTCTAAACTGCTGTTCGTCGAAAGTTCGATGCGCGAATAACCGAGATTGGCGTTGTCGGGCAGTTTAAACTTGAAATCAAACGCGCCGAAAGCATTTAGATTTGTTGTTCCATTGCCGATTTCGTTGCCGCGCGAATCGTAAATTTTGTAATTCAAACCGCTCGCTTTGTCGCCGA
>JBDTSO010000134.1:0-7797 GCA_039931085.1 Acidobacteriota bacterium
CCAAAGATTTTGAAGACAAACTTTCGGCTTTTATCGTCGGACAGGAACGCGCCGTCCGGCGAATGAGTGGAATTTTTCAAATCTATCTGGCGGGAATGAACAATCCGGCGCGTCCTTTGGGAACGATGCTTTTTTTAGGTCCGACCGGATCGGGAAAAACGCGCGTCGTTGAAGCGGCGGCGGAAGTTCTTTTCGGCGAACCGCACGCGGTTGTCAAGATTGACTGCGCCGAATTTCAACATTCACACGAAATCGCCAAACTGATCGGTTCGCCGCCCGGATATTTGGGACACCGTGAAACTTCGCCGATGTTAACGCAGGAAAATTTAGATAAAGCGCACACCGACGACACGAAATTAACATTCGTGCTGTTTGACGAGATCGAAAAGGCTTCGGACGCGCTGTGGCAGCTTTTATTGGGAATTTTAGATAAAGCGACATTGACGTTGGGCGACAATCGGCGCGTTGATTTTTCGAGAGCAGTCGTGATTATGACCTCTAATCTCGGTGCGCGTGAAATGAGTGAGATGATTTCCGGCGGCATCGGATTTGCTCCGTCAAAAACCGGAAAAAATCAGGACGACAACGAAATTGACGCAAAAATTTACCGCACCGCACTCGAAGCCGCGAAACGTAAATTCTCGCCTGAATTTATGAACCGCATTGATAAAGTCGTCGTCTTCAGAAGTTTGAAAGAACATCATCTGCGCCGAATTTTGGAAATTGAACTGCGTTCCGTGCAAGATCGCATTACCGAATCAGCCGGAACAAAATTTGTTTTTGAATGTTCCGACGCGGCGAAAGAATATCTGCTTAGCGAAGGCATTGATCTAAAATACGGCGCACGGCATTTGAAACGCGCAATTGAACGATTTCTCGTTTATCCGTTGTCGAATTTGGTGGCGACACAGCAGGTCGAAACGGGTGATATTGTTACGGTTGATTTTGATGAAGAAGAGAAAAAACTTCTTTTTTCAAAACAGGCAGGGAAAATGATCGTCAGTGATTATAACGAAAAACTGCTTGAAGATGAGCCGGAAGTAAAATCCGATGCCGTCGGTTTGCCGATGCCTCAAGCGATGGTTGGCACGGAAACGAGTTAAACAACGACGGAAATTAAGAAAACTGATTTTAGTTTTTTATAAAAATTGAAAGAAGGCAGTCGAAGAAAATTCTTCGACTGCCTTCTTTCAATTTTCTACCAATTTATCTTCGCCCTGAAGTGTCGCATTGACGCATATCGCCGGACTGAAAACCGCGTGTGAACCATTGCACTCTTTGTTCAGATGTTCCGTGCGTGAACGAATCAGGCACAACGTAACCTTGCGTTCGCTTTTGAATCGCGTCGTCGCCGACGGCTTGCGCCGCCCGAATTGCTTCTTGGACATCGCCGACTTCCAAAATACCTTTTTTCTGGACGTAATTTCCCCAAATTCCGGCGTAACAATCGGCTTGCAGTTCAATGGCGATTGATTGTTGATTTGAGCCGCCGCCTTTCATATTGCCCAACAGGTCTTGCACGTGATGCCCTACTTCGTGGGCGATGACATACGCTTCGGCAAAATCGCCGGGAGCGCGAAATTCGTTTCTCAACTCATTAAAAAATCCGAAATCGAGATAAAGTTTTTCATCGCCCGGACAATAAAAAGGTCCGGTTGACGAACCGGCGACACCGCAAGCGGACTGAACCTGATTGGTAAAAAGCACTAATTTCGGTTCGGTATAACGTATTCCCGCTTGCTGAGGAAGTATTTCATTCCACGCATCTTCGGTGGATTTTAAAACAAACCCGACAAATTTTTTGTTTTCGTCATTTTGCGCCGGATTCTGCTGAGGTTGTGTTTGTGTCGCCGGTGCCGAACCACCGCCGTTTAACAAATTCAACAAAGTGCTTGGGTCTGCGCCGCACATCCATAAAACAAGCACTAACAATAATGTTCCGATGCCGCCGCCGCCGATGGCAAGTCCTTTGCCGGACATTCCGCGCCGGTCTTCAATGTTTGTGCTTTGTCCTTGATTTCTCCACTGCATAAATTTTTCTCCCTTTTGAATAATTTTTTTGCCAAATTTTGATGAAAGTTTAACACTTTGTTTTGTCCGACGTAAAACTATATTTTAGATAGTAATGAATTTAACCCAATGGCGGCACAGCGGAAGTTATTTTGATTACAAAGATTTACCGATATTTTATCGTTTAAGTGAAAAATCCGGTGAAGTTTTGCTGTGTCTGCACGGATTTCCGACTTCTTCGCACGATTATCATAAAATCTGGAACGCGCTCGCCGAAAAATTTGCTGTTTTATCTTTTGATATGATTGGTTACGGGTTTTCCGCGAAACCTGTAAACTTTGATTACACGACGTTTAATCAAGTTGATATGCTGCAAAGTTTGCTTGAACATCTAAACATCAAAAAAGTTCACATTCTCGCGCACGATTACGGCAACACGATGACGCAGGAACTTCTCGCCCGTGCGGAAGAAAACCGTTTGGATTTTACGATTGAAACGATTTGTTTTATGAACGGCGCACTTTTTCCCGAAACGCATCGCCCGATTTTGGCGCAAAAAATTTTAATCAGTCCGATTGGTTTTTTGTTCGGCAGATTGATTAGCGACGCAAAATTCAAACAAAGTCTGGCTTCGATTTTCGGCGAAAACACGCAGCCGACGGCTGACGAAATGAATGAATTTATCGAAGTTTTCAAATATAACGGCGGGCGAAAAATCGCGCACAAACTGATTCGTTATATGACGGAACGCGAGAAATATCGTGAGCGTTGGGTTGGCGCGTTGCAGCAAATGAAACAGCCGTTTCGCTTTATCAACGGTTCTGCTGACAAAGTTTCGGGCGCACATCTCGTTAAAAGATTCCGTCAAGTCGTTCCGCATCAAACCGACATTATCGAACTTACCGAAATCGGGCATTTTCCGCACTTTGAAGTTCCAGACGTTTTTTTGGCAAAGTTTTTTGAACTTCATCCTTAAAGTTTTGAATTCACGCTTCGCCAGCAGTTTGCACACGGAAGCGTGAACTCAAAACTTTGATTTTTCAGCTTTCGGCTAAAAAATAATTTGTGCAAAATCTTGACAGAAACAGAGTTAGGGCATTATTATTTTCTCTAAGCCCTAAAAAGTTTTTTCTTCCAACATTTTCAAAAAGGACAAATATTATGATTAAACTTGATATTGTGAACGAAGTGGCTGACAAAACAGGCGTTCCGAAGCAAAAAGCCGAACAGGTGGTGGATGCGCTTTTTAACGCAATGAAAGAAGCTATGGCAGAAGGCAGACGCATCGAACTTCGCGGTTTCGGTGTTTTTGTCGTCAAACCGAGAAAGCGCGGCATCGGACGCAATCCGCGCACCGGCAAAGAAGTTCCGATTCCGGCGGGAAAAACCATTCGCTTTAAGCCGGGCAAAGATTTGCAGGCTAAAACCGTGAAAAGTAAAAAATAGTATTTTGTAACAAACCGTAAGTCGTAAATCACAAGAATAATGTAGTTTATTATCACCGTTGATTTGCGATTTTATGTTTGCGCTTCGCCAAATGTCCGATTTAAATAAACTAACAAATCACTTTTTTGACCGCCGCGAAGCGATGCGTCCTAATGCAAAAACTTGGGCGAAACACATTGCTTTACTGCTCATTGCTTTTTTTACTGTAATGGTTGCGGGTGTTTTGCAGCCGTTCGGAATTATCGAGATTTTCCCGAATGTCAACCCGCAAACTAATGCGGAAATTTTTCAGTTTTTTCTTTCTTTTCCAGCGCATTATACCGAACTAATTCACACAACAATTCAACGTCTTTTCACCGATTTTGATACTTTGAAATACGGAATAAAATTTTCCGTTTCCCTACTGGCAATTTTGACGGCACACGAATCCGGGCATTATGTTGCGTGTCGGCTCTACGGAGTTGACGCTACACTGCCGTATTTTATTCCCTTGCCGCCGCTGATCGGTCCGGCGGGAACCTTTGGCGCATTTATTAAAATCGTTTCGCCTCTGCCTTCGCGTCGCGCGACTTTTGACATCGGCGTTGCCGGACCGATTGCCGGATTTATCGCGCTGATTCCCGTTCTGATTATCGGATTACTGACAATGCAGCAAGTTTCGCCGGAGCAAGCAATCAATGCTCAAGCCGGATTGTATTTCTCCGAGCCTTTATTAACGCATATTTTCGCCTCGTTTCTGAACATTGACATCTCTTTCACCAATCCAAATCCGTTTTGGGCGGCTGCGTGGATTGGTTTATTGGTAACAAGTTTAAATTTAATTCCGTCAGGACAACTTGATGGCGGACACGCTGTTTATGCCATTTTCGGCAAGAAAATCCATCGTTGGACGGGCAGAATCGCTTTTGTTGTAATGGCGATAATATCTATCTTAGGCTGGTTTATTTACAGCAGTCCGAGCGGTTTTTTGTTTGTCATTCTGCTCGGCGTGATGATGCGCGTCGGACATCCTGAACCGTTTGACGACACGCCGCTGAACTTCACGCGAAAAATTATCGCCGTTTTAACGCTCATCATTTTCGTTTTGTGTTTTGTTCCTTTTCCGATACAAATCAAATAAAATTGAAAATGATCTAATTCGATTATCTTTCAAAACTCAAAGAAAAATTGTTGACAGATTAAGCAAATTAAAGAATAATGCGTCTGAATAAACCAATTCAAAACGGTGATTCATATTTAACATGGAGTTGTTTTATCGCTTACTCAAAGCTGTTTCTGTGAATCATTGCAAAATCACTCATTTCCCAAGGAGAATAAAATGAAAAAATCACTATTTGTGTTACTCATATCATTTTTGTTTGTCTTTACAACCAACGCGCAAACAAATCCGACAACGAATAAAACCACTGACGCACAAACTACTAAAGAAGAAAAACCTAAACGACAGATTTTCCGCGCCAATAAAGATCAAATTACTCAAGCGCAAACAATGCTCAAAGGAAAATCAATGTATAGCGGCGAGGCAACCGGCAAACTCGATCCTGATACGCGCACGGCTTTGAAAAAATTTCAATCTGAAAACGGCTTAAATGCGACCGGCACATTAAATCGAGCGACGCTCGAAAAAATGAATATCGAATTGACGGACAAACAAAAAGAAATGCCGATTCCGGCAAGTTCTTACGAAACGGCGACAAAAGATGATAAATCCGACAAACCAAAGCGGATGATTTTCCGTGCTTCAAAAGAGCAAATTATGCAGGCACAAAAAATGCTCAAAGAAAAAGCAATGTATGACGGCGACGAAACCGGAAAACTTGATGACGCGACGCGCGACGGATTGAAAAAATATCAGGAAGCAAACGGTTTGAAATCAACCGGAACACTTAATCAAGTAACTTTGGAAAAAATGGGCATTGAGCTGACCGATAAACAAAAAGAGAATGCAAAAATGGATTCTCAATAAAACTTTTCAGATAAAAGAAGTAATTTCTAAAAATCAAAATAAGCCAAGTGCAAATTGAATAATTTACACTTGGCCTGTTCTTTTCAAAAGGATAAATCTGTTGTTTTGAAATCGTTTTAATCTAAAAAAACTCAAAGCTGAAGTTGAAAATCTGAATTTTAAAAACAAAACTTACAATCAGAAGTTTCATAAAATTATGAGTAATTTATCAGACATCGGTTTTCCGGTGCAGAGCGAACAAGACGTAAATGTTTTAATAACCGAAACAATAAAATACGTCGAATCAATCAGATGTCCGCAGGGATTTTATTTAAGGTTTGCGGATTCATCAGGCGCGGAAATTTATTTGCAGGGAAATCCCGACCAAGAATTGATTGGTTTTAATCCGCACTTCGACGGCGAAAGTAGAAGAAAAGTTGGTTTGACAAAAAAAATCGAAAGAGATTCTTCGGAACTCGACGGCGGTTTTTACGCTTGGGCTGATCCGCGCGATGCTGACGTTGAACATTCGGGCGAGTATCCGTTTGTATTTGACGTGCCGGATTTTCGCCTGGCGGAAATAGATGATTTTCCCGTGGTCAAAGAAATTCAATTGACGGCGTTTGCTTCAAATGATTTCAAAGTTTTTGCAAACGAAAAGGAATTTCGCGCCGATGAAAATTGGAATAATATGGCAACGAAATCATTTATGCCAAGCGGACTATTTTTGCCCGACGACGAGAAAACTGAAATCGAACCGCCGCGCCCGATTGGAATACTGACGGGCGAAATAAAAAGATTTGAACTTAAAACCAATGAACTTTCAAACGAAAATTTTTACTGGTTTTCAGTGGAAACGCTCGGCGGTGAGATTGATGTCGTCGCGGATGTAAAATTAGTTCCGATTGAACCGCAAATCGGCGGAGTTATCAGCGGACAATTTTGGCTTTCGGGAAAAATTCTCGATGCGGAAGCCCGCACGGAGTAAGGGCGCATTTCTGCAAAGTTTGTTCAAATTATCTCAAGCAAATTTGCTAATTCCTTCGGCAAAGGCGCGTGAAATTCCATTTTCTCTTTTGTTTTCGGATGTGTAAAAGACAATTTTTCGGCGTGAAGAAAAAAGCGGTTTAAATTGTTTATCGCCTGACGAATTTTCACATCGGCAATCGTGTTATCACGTCCTTCGTTGTAAGTTTCATCGCCGACGACCGGATGATTTAAAAACGCGAGATGAACGCGGATTTGATGCGTTCTGCCGGTTTTTATTTCAACGTCGAGCAAAGTAAATTTCTCGAATCTGCGGCGAACATTCCACAAAGTCAGCGCGTGGCGACCTTTGCTGTTGATCGCCATTTTCATCCGGTTAAATTTCTCGCGCCCGATTTTTTCCTCGACTTTTCCGCTTTCTCTGCGTATCGAACCGTGAACCAGCGCGACGTAAGATTTATAAACTTTGCGGTCGTGAAACTGCTGCGAAAGATTTTCGTGCGTCACTTCGTCCTTTGCGACGACAATCAGACCGGAAGTGTTTTTGTCTAAACGGTGAACGATTCCGGCGCGTGATTTGCCGCCGAGCTGCGAAAGATTTTGAAAATGATACATCAGCGCGTTGACGAGCGTTCCGTTTCGCACGCCCGTTCCAGCGTGGACGATCAAACCCGCTTGTTTATTGATAATTATTAAGTATTCGTCTTCGTAAATGACTTCGAGCGGAATATTTTCGGCTTCGACCGATTCGACAATCGGCGCGATCAATTCGACTTCGATTTCTTCATTTCCGCGCAGCTTATAAGAAGATTTCGCATCCTTTTCATTGATTAAGACATCGCCTTCGCCGATCAATCTTTGCAGACGCGCCCGCGACCAATCTTCAATGTTTTCGGCTAGATATGCGTCGAGACGTTTGCCGACATCTTCCGGCGACACTGTAAAATTCAGGATTGTATTTTCTTCACTCACAAAAGATTATTGCTTTTTATAAATATAAAAACCAATTCGCATCAATGAAATTGCAAATTGGTTTGTAAATTTAGGAAATTTGTTGAAAAGTTAAGCCGGATTTTCGATGATTTTTTTCGCGGTTTTCAATCGCCAAATCATAAAAATAACCGCGCTTGCCGCAACAATCAAACTGATAATCTGCGAAGTCGAAAGTCCGGTTAAATCCGTCAAACCGAACAGATTGCCGCGCGGATCGTCGCGGAAAAACTCGATTGTAAAACGGATAATCGGATAGAGAATCATATAAGCGATCAAAACCTGTCCGTTAAAAATTTTCTTTCTATGCAAATAAACCAAAATGCCGAACACCACGAGCATCGCAAACGATTCGTAAAGCTGCGTCGGATGCAGATAAGCGTTTTCGCCCGCTTCGGTGTAAATCGGAACGCCCGTAA
>JBDTSO010000135.1:0-7780 GCA_039931085.1 Acidobacteriota bacterium
CTAGATAGCGCACGAAAAATCCCTCGATAGTTTCAATATCAATATTGTGTTTTGTGTTTTTCGCATTTTTCAAATCCCGTTGATCTTCATTTACATTTATCTCAAAAGATGTCGGATGATTTTGATATTTTTCGGGCAAAGTTTCACCCAAAACTTTATTGATTTGCGACCAAAGTTCTTTACAATCATTTTCCGAAAGAAAAATCTGAAACCGCAAACCCCAATTATGGTCGGCAGACAGTTCATCATCAAAACCCAAAATCTCCGAACCCCAACCGATAAGTGCGGCTGAATATTTAAGATTTGGAAAGTTTGAACTTAAAACTTCCGCAACAATTTCGCTGTAGAAATTTTCGTTTAACTCAAGTCCTTTAATAAAATCACTCATTTAATTCACGAACCAATCAACTTAATAATTTCCTGCGCTTAAAATAACGCTCTTTAAAATAAACTGAAAATCTTCAATTATTTTGCACCTCGAATTATTCGGATTGAATATCCGGCAAAGTCTTTTAATAGACTTGCTTCAACCCTTTTTGCCGTTCCGCATTGTGTTTTTTCTTTTAGAGCCTCTTTGATTATTAGATAATATTTTTCAGGTAGATTTTTTAAAGCCCATTTTCCACCTTCTAATTTTGAAGTTATAAGTCCTTCGTTAATTAGTGCAATCACTCTGCAAAAATTCAGAACTCCATAAACCGGGACATTGAGTTTTCCATTATCAGCACCTTCAGATATTCTTTCATAACTCCATTCGACATCTTTAGTTACAGAATCAAGATAGTATTTTCTCGGCACGTCGGGGAAAATCTCAGCAATCGGTTGACCGAAAAGACAAACGCCTCGTTCCTTTGTAATAACAAAATGAGCGGCTAAGTCAGGATCGGTTTTACCATCCGTAAAATCCACTTTTCCTTCTTTAAATCTTTGCAAATGATCTATCGAAAAGTGGAATTCATAAGGAGTCGGATAGACAAAATTCTTTAAGTTTTTCAAAGCAACAACACTTAACTCAAATCCATTTGCCGGGGCTTTTTCTGATAATTTCAGAATTATCTGACTCAAATCCTTTTTGTTTTCCAAAGACAATTTATTTTCAGTAATAATCAGTATATCAATGTCGCTAGAAATTTCGTTAAAACCGCCCATTGCCAAAGAACCGTGCAGATAAATACCGATTAATTCTTTGCCAAAATAAGTCTGCAATCTTTCAATAATTTCTTTCAGAACAATATTCACACTATTTGGAATTTTCATATTATCCATTTAGAGTAAGAACAGCCGAACAACTTCCTTAAACTAAAACAAATATAATCAACTTAAATTTTAAAAACAAAAAAACGGCGAGAAATTCACCGTTTTTGCAAAATCATACAAATTAACCAAAACCAATTAAAAGCCGCGTTTTTGAAAAGCAATTTCAATGCCGCGTGTTTATTTATTCTTTGTTTGCTTATAAATACTTCCTCATTAAATTACGCGTCTTTTCATCCGTTTGGTAACAAATAAATTTTTAATCATTTTTACCGAATTTCCGGCAGGAAATTTTAATTTGAACAGGCAACTATGTTTATGAAAGTATTACGGGTTAAAATGGTTTTATGGAATTAACGCTCGCTATCGCCGGCGCATCAGGTACGATTTATGCTCAACGGACTTTACAGCTTTTAGCTAACAGCGGCACAGTGGAAACGATAAATTTGATAATGTCGGGAACTTCCGTAACTGTCGCGCAGGTCGAAACGGGCGTGAATCTGCGTGAACCGAACGCGGAAAAAATCAATGAATGGCTCGGTTTGGAGAAAGATTCAAAAGTTATTCGTTTTTGGCGACTTGATAATTTGGCGGCAAAACCAGCGTCTGGTTCAAACAAACAAGCCGGAATGATAATTGTGCCATGTTCGATGGGAACGCTCGGCGCGATTGCTTCGGGTGCAGGAACAAATTTGATTCATCGCGCCGCCGATGTAACATTGAAAGAAAGTCGAAAATTAGTTTTAGTTCCGCGCGAAACGCCTTTTAATGCGATTCATCTGGAAAATATGCTCAAATTATCACGCGCCGGAGCGCAGATTTTGCCCGCGAGTCCGGGATTTTATCACCATCCTAAAACTATCGAAGAACTCGTTGACCATTTATGTTTTAGAATTTTAGACCAATTCGATATTCCACATTCGCGCAAAACGCAGTGGACGGGCGAAGAAATTCCACACGGAGAAAAATGAATAGAAGAATAATCATAATCATCTCATTAACTTTTTTACTATTTGGTTGTTTGGCAAATATTTCAGCACAGGAACGCTACGTTCGTCCGGTTGATGAAGGCGCAAAAGACAAATCTTTCAGCGCGTTTCGCGCCAAACTTATCGAAGCTGTTAATAATCACGACAAAAAATATGTTCTCGGCGTTCTCGACCAGAATATCAAAAGCAGTTTCGGCGGCGACAACGGAATATCGGATTTCAAGCAGTTATGGGAAATTGACAATTCAAAAAGCAAATTGTGGGAAGAACTTTTAACGGCTTTAATCAACGGCGGAGTTTTTTTGGATAAAAATACTTTTACCGCACCTTACACGTTCAAGACTTTTCCAGAAGATTTGGACGCTTTCGAGCATCAGGTTATTTTTGGAAACAATGTTAATTTACGCGCAAAACCTGATTTATCAGCCGAAATTATTTCGCAGTTGTCTTATAATGTCGTCAAAGTTGATCTTGAAAATTCGGTCGGTGAAAAAAGTAAAGAGCAAAATTATTCGTGGCTGAAAGTGGAAACTTTAGGCGGCAAAAAAGGTTTTGTCAGTGCGGAATATGTCCGCAGTCCGATTGATTATCGGGCGATTTTTACGAAGGAAAACGGCAAATGGAAAATGACCGCATTTGTCGCTGGTGATTAAATGTCAAAAAATACAGTCGAAAGATTTTCAAATCGCGTTGAAAATTACATAAAATATCGCCCGCATTATCCGGCGGAAGTTTTGGATTTGTTTCGCAACAAAATGAATCTGCAAAAAACTTCAATAATCGCCGACATTGGTGCAGGAACGGGCATTTCATCAAAAGTTTTTCTCGAAAACGGCAATCCGGTTTTCGGCATCGAGCCGAATCAAGCGATGCGTCAAGCCGCCGAGAATTTTCTGGCGGAATTTCCGAATTTTAAAACCGTTGACGGAACGGCGGAAAATACGACGCTTGAAGCTAAAAGCGTCGATTTTGTGATTGCGGCGCAGGCGTTTCATTGGTTTGAAAAGGCAAAAGCAGGAGAAGAATTTCGTCGGATTTTGAAGGACAAAGGTTTTATCGCTCTGATGTGGAATGAACGCCATCTCGACACAAACAAATTTCTTCGTGAATACGAACGGCTTTTGGTCAAATTCGGCACGGATTATGAAAAAGTCAGGCACGAAAACATCAACGAAAAAGACTTGCAGGAATTTTTTATGACGAAAGTTCGGCAGGTGACTTTCCAAAATGTTCAGAAACTCGATTTTGAAGGTTTGAAGGGCAGAATGTTATCGTCTTCATATATTCCAACTCGGGAAAATCCGCGTTTTAATGAGATGCTGGAAAATCTGCAATCTCTTTTTGCAGAACACGCGGAAAACGGTAGAATAGAAATCTTATACAATACAAATACTTTTTACGCGCAGATTTGATTTATGGATGCAGCTTCTGAAAAAAGAATAATTACCGTCGCACATTCGCCTGATTCGGATGATGCTTTTATGTTTTACGGTTTGGCAACGAACAAATTGGAAACCAACGGCTTGAAGTTTGAACATACCTTAAAGGATATTCAAACGCTCAACGAAAACGCAAAAAACGGAGTTTATGACGTAACGGCAATCAGTTTCCACGCCTACGCTTATGTTTCCGATAAATACGCACTCCTGCCGCACGGTGCGAGCATCGGCGACAAATACGGTCCGATTCTTGTTTCTAAAGATCAGCGCTCACCGGAAGAAATTCCGAATATGAAAATCGCTATACCGGGTGAATTAACGAGCGCGTTTTTGGCTCTGAGAATTTATAATCAAGATTTTGAATACATTGTTGTACCGTTTGACGAAATTATTGAAACCGTGCAGAAAGGCAAAGCCGATGCAGGACTTCTGATTCACGAAGGACAGCTTTTTTACAAACAGATCGGTCTGGTTAAAGTTCTCGATTTGGGCGAATGGTGGCACGAGAAAACCGGTTTGCCGCTCCCGATGGGCGGCAATGTCATCCGTCGGGATTTAGGCGAAGATTTGATGAGGGAAGTTTCGTTGTGTCTGCACAAAAGCATAGTTTATTCAATGGAACACCGCGAAGACGCGCTCGCCTATGCGATGCAGTTTGCCCGCGATATGCCGCCGGAACTTGCCGACAGATTTGTGGCAATGTGGGTTAATGATTTAACTCTCGATTACGGTGAACGCGGGCGCGAAGCCGTGAAACTTCTGCTCAAGGAAGGTTATGAAAAAGGCATCATTTCTCATCCCGTCGAGGTTGATTTTGTTGAATAAAACTCAATTTTTTTCACCCTGCAT
Source organism: Acidobacteriota bacterium (assembly GCA_039931085.1). Classification (GTDB taxonomy): domain Bacteria; phylum Acidobacteriota; class Blastocatellia; order Pyrinomonadales; family Pyrinomonadaceae. The sequence continues at coordinate 4,532 of JBDTSO010000135.1, forward strand.
TAATACCAAAATTTTTTGAAGTATTCAGGCTATTAGACATTTACCAAGGTTAATAACTGCAGTCGTGGGCATATTTGATTAAATGAAATATTTATTCGTTTAATCTCAGTTTCTCATATTATTAAAATTGTCTAATGAATCAAAGCGCAAAAAAGTTACCGGCTTCAAAGATTTTATCAACGCTCAGTAGGGAAGACTTCATCGGCAGAAACTCCGAACTTGATGCGCTGATTCTTCACGCGACAAACGAAAATCAAAATCACGGACTTTTGCTTTTATCCGCGCCCGCTTTGGGCGTTTCGGAACTTCTCAAACAAACTTATGATCTTCTTTTCAGCAAACAAACCGATGTAATTCCGGTTTATTTCGCGCTCGAAAAGAGCGATAAAACGGCGGCGCAAGCCGCGCTTCGATTTCTGCAAACATTTTTGCAGCAAAGTGTTGCCTTTCACCGTTGGAACGCAAAAATTTTAAATGCTTCGCCAGACGTTTGCGAACTTTCCGAACTCGCTCTTCCATTCGACGGATACTGGATTGACCGTCTGATTGAAATTTGTGAAAAGGAAAGCAAACTCAACAATGACCGCGCTTTTATCAACAATTGTTTGAGTGCGCCGCTGCGCGCTTTGGCGAACGGCGCGAGAGCATTTGTAATAATTGATAATCTGCACGAAGCGGAAAACTTTTCGGATGAAACGAACTTTACGGAAGAAATCAGAGAAATATTTTCGCGTTCTGATATTCGGTTTGTTTTTGCGGGAAAGCGGCGTTATCTTTTCAATAAAATGTTGACGCTCAATGCCGACGTGGTGAAACTAAAACCGCTGTCCTTTTCCGAAGCCGGAATTTTAACTGAAAATTTAGCGCAGAGATATTCTGTTAAAATCAACGAGCAAACACGCGATTTAATCGCCGCGCAGCTTGACGGAAATCCGACTTTTATCAAATTTTTGCTGACTGCGGCGCAGAAAGTTAGAGTTCCGCTCAATAATTTTCAGAAAGTCAAAAAGATCTACACGGCGGAACTTTTCGGCGGGAAAATCGGCAAGTTTTACGACAACATTTTTAACGAAATTGCGCCTGATATAGAAACGCAAAAAAATCTTTTGAGGCTATTGTGTGATGTGCTGACGCTTGACGCGGGAAAATCGCCGATTGAATCGTGGCGGCGACGCACGAATTTGAGCGAAATTTATTTTTACCAAACAATGCGGCTTCTGAATATGCACGAAATTGTTCGCATAACTTCAAATTTGGTCGAACCGATGTTTGAAAATCAGATTTTGACCGACTACGTAAAATCACGCTTTCGGCTCGAAATAACCGTCGAACCGCGAGCTTTAGTAATCGGCAGAATGTTGTCGGAATTTATAAAACGCGCACCGCAAACGATGGAGAGGTGGTACCGAAGAAGATCGACAATCAACCTACGCGAACTTTTGTCTGTTTTTGACTCTCAGGAAACGCCCGAAAGTTTATTTGATTATTCGGTTTTCAAAGATAAACTAAAAGGTTTGTCCGACGATGAAATCGTAAAAATTTCGTGCGGCGAAACAAAAAAGATACGTCTTCCGCAGATTTCTTACGCCACACATTCGGCGGCGTTTTATCCGCAGATTGCACAGGTTACGGAAAAAGAGCGTTCCGCCGTTGCTTTCGGTTTTCAGAATTGTAATTATACGGACGACGACGAAATTGCCTGGATTGCGGCGGAAATTGATTCAAAACTCGAAGCCTCAAAAGAGTTGACTGAATTTTGGTGCGACCGTCTGGAAATGGTCGCGCTGACGTGTAATTTTCAGAAATATAAAATCTGGCTGGTGTCGCCTGAAGGTTTCTCGCCCGAAGCAACAGAAGTTTTGCGTCACAGAGACGCTTACGGTTCGAGCCGCCGACAAGTCGAACTGCTGATTAAATATCTCGATCCCGAAGAAACAGGCGGTGAAAGACAAAAAGCCAACGAGTATGAAATCGTCGTTCCGATGGGCGACGAAACCGAACTGATCGCCGCTCACGCCGTCGAAGAAATCGCGCGGCGGCATCATTTCAACCCGAAAGCGATCAATCAAATTAAAACCGCACTGGTCGAAGCGTACATCAACGCAACTGAACATTCGCAAAGTCCTGACCGCAAAATTTATCAAAAATTTACCGTCGAAGACGATAAAATCGTCATCGTAATTTCCAATCGCAGCTTGCGCCTGTCAGATAAAAAAGCGCGGGAAATAAAAACCGACGAAGGACGGCGCGGTTGGGGTTTGAAATTAATGCAAAATCTGATGGACGAAGTAAAATTCGAGCAAGTTGATGACGGAACGCGCATCTCAATGATTAAATATCTCAAGCCTCAAAATAGTTGACCGATCAACTCAGAATGTAAAAGACAAATTTAACTTTATATTCGCCAAATTCACACATTTCCGTTAAAATTTACGTTCAGAGCTAATAAGTTTGGAATCGCAAATTTTAACAATAAACAAATGCCTTTCAGCACAATCGAAGAAGCCGCCGAAGATATAAAAAACGGCAAAATGATAATCATAGTTGACGACGAAGACCGCGAAAACGAAGGCGATTTGGTTTGTGCGGCGGAAAAAGTTACGCCGGAAATCATCAATTTTATGGTAACTCACGCGCGAGGGTTGATTTGTTTGCCGCTGACCGAGGAACGCTGCGATGAACTGCTTTTGCCGCCGCAAACTTCGGAAAATACTTCGAGTATGGGAACGGCATTTACGATTTCAATCGAAGCCCGCGAAGGCGTAACGACCGGAATTTCCGCAGCCGACCGTGCTAAAACAATTTTAACCGCCGTTCATCCCGATACAAAGCCGTCTGATTTGGCGCGTCCGGGACATATTTTTCCGCTTCGCGCGAAACGCGGCGGCGTTCTAGTGCGCGTCGGACAAACCGAAGCGAGCGTTGATATGGCGCGAATCGCCGGACTTGATCCGTCGGCAGCAATTTGCGAAATAATGAACGAAGACGGTACGATGGCGCGGCTTCCTCAATTAAAAATTTTCGCCGAAAGGCACGATTTGAAAATTATTTCCGTCGCCGATCTCGTTCGTTATCGCATTCAAAAAGAAACACTCGTGCGCCGCGTCGTCGAAACAGATTTGCCGACTGATTTCGGTAATTTCACCACCATTGCTTACGAAAATATCATCAACGGCGAAACGCACGTCGCGTTTGTTTTGGGAAATAATTTTTCGCAGACAACCGAACCCGTTCTCGTGCGCGTCCAAA
>JBDTSO010000136.1:0-7738 GCA_039931085.1 Acidobacteriota bacterium
TCGGCAATTGCAGTTCGACCTGTCTGCCGAACAACCATCCGGCGGGAGCGGGCGAAACTGACGGGTCGAGCCGCACTTTGTACCAGATGTCGTAGGTTTCATCCAATTTATCCGGGTCGTCCTTTTCCCCGGCGGCGACAATATCGGGATTTTTAGATTTATTTTTGGGTTGTTTGGCAGCGATGTTGGAGTTATCGTCAGCGTCAGGCGCATCTTGAGCTTTCGGCACATATTTCCAGCCGGTTATCTCAAAATTAGAGCCGTCGTCGAGTTTGAACAAAATATTGTCGTCATTTTGTTCGGGCGATAGCCGCAAATTTGAAGCGGCGCGAAGCTGCCCGACGGCTTGCGGCTGCAAATCTTTATCTTCTTCGGCAAGTTTTTTCGATTTATCGAGAACATCGCTGACAATTAAATTTTGCGCCTCGATCCAGCCTTCGGTATCGTCTTCGTCGTGGGCGTGAACACGATACCAATGAACTTTTTCAAAATCTGTTTCATCCAAAATATCCACAGTTTCCCCACGTTTAACCTCCAAAAGGTCAGCCGCGACAACCGCATAAGAACTGCGAATCTGTGCCGATTTAGCAATCACCGTCCCCGTTTCGTTCAACCCGACTAAAGACGAAACATTATTAAAAACTCCGTCAATCAAGCCGCAGCCGCTAAACGTCAGAGCCGCAATCAAAACCGTTGATAAAATAAATACTTTCTTAAATCTCATTTTATTATTCCAAAATTTTTCGCCAGTTATTATAACCCAACTTATTTAATAAATCTTTTTGCCGCTTGTTGAGTTTAGCTTTTATATTTAATTTTGTGTTGAAATCGTTCCCGGATAACTCAATTCCGACGCTTTCCAAATCCATCCGCCAGTTTATTTTTTCCGTTCCTTTAATATATTTTTCAACAACTGTTTGCAATTCGGCGTAATTTTCAAAAACATTCAAAATCGCCGTGTTTCCGTCCTGCGATTCATTCGGCAAGCGATATTTGGTGTAAATCTGCCGGAAAATATCGTCAATCGAGAGTTTGCCATTGCTTTGCCGCAAAAGCGCGACATCGCACAAAAAAGCGACCAACATTCCGCGCGAATAAACAGAGCTGTTTGCGCCGTTCCAACGATTTTTCGAGCTTTCGAGCAGCGAACTTGTCGGAGTTTGAAAATCATCAATTTTGTAAGCCTGAGAAAGCGTGTCGAGAAAATCTTCAAAACGAATTTGGTTTGTCTGCACACCAGTTTTCAACGCTTTATAAACCGTAAAACCTTCGTAAAACCAATCGTAATTTCCCGTCAAAGCGAGATTGTTCGGAATCCACAAATGAAAAAGTTCGTGCCGCAACTGTTCGTGAAATTGCTGCAATGACAGCGTTTTAAACGGCATATCACTCGAAAAAATTATTGAAGATGCGCCGCGCGTATCGGCTTCCCAGCGTCCGAATTTTATCTCTTTCGGAAAATGTCCCAATGCGATTTGTATTTTTTTGTTTGGAATTTCTCCGAATAATTTTCGATATTCTTCAAAAACATCAGCAGCCATTTTCGAGGCTTCCGCGTCCGAAAATTTCCATTCACCTGAAATTGCCAAATCGAGCGCGTTATTCGCTGTTTTTACTTCGCGCCAATTTTTTCCGATTAGAAAAACCGCTTTTTCGATGTTTGCAGTGCTGTATGTGTTTTCCGAAATTAGATTTTCGCTGCTCAAAATTTTCCAGTCTTTCGGCAGTTCAAACTTAATTTTCGCGGCAATCGGTTGAATATCGGAGTTGAACTGCGGCAGCAAATCGCCGAGCATCAAAATTCCCTCTTCGTTTTTCAGCCACGAAACGTGCGCCGACGCTTTTTCGTTAGACGGCGAATCTACATTAATTTGATAATTCCAAAATACTGCATTGTTTTCCGCCAAATATTCGCCGTCAATCAGTTTTTTATATGATATATTTTGCCTTTTATTATCTTTTAATTCTAAATCCGAAATTCTCGCGCCCAAGTTTTCAATTCCCGCAAACGAACGCGAAAACACCCAACTTTTTTCCGCTTGAATTTTATTTTCCGGTGTAAATTTGCCTTCGACGAACAAAATGGCGGGCGTATTTGAAATCAGTTTAATATTTACCTCACTTTTCTGTGCCGAAACAGTGAAAGAGAAAAGTAAAACACAAAGGTAGGCTGACAAATTGACCGAAAACTTTTTGTGCATTGTTGACATCGTAATTAATACAGGATTAAAATAAACTTTTTAATTTTATCTTTCAGGCTCTCATTTACAGGATAGAGAATTTTATGAGTATTATCAAAATAGTCATTTACACATTAGTATTTTTGTTGAGCCTTTTGTTTCTCGGGCGTTTCTTTTTTTAATTTGAAGCGTTTCGGCAAAACATTTATAGAAGTTGTTTTTGCAAAGAAAAGTTTCTCTGTGTTTATCAAGTAATTTTTATCACAAAAAGCGGTCAATGTTGACCGCTAATTTTATTTTTATGAGCGAACTGAAAAAAATCAAACGTGCTTTAATCAGCGTTTCGGACAAAGCGGGAATCATCGAATTTGCGAAATCACTGCAAAATTTCGGCGTGGAAATCATTTCAACCGGCGGAACGGCACGAACTTTGCGCGAAAACGGAATAAACGTCAAAGATGTTTCCGACGAAACGGGTTTTCCCGAAATGATGGACGGGCGCGTTAAAACTCTGCACCCGAAAATCCACGGCGCGTTTCTCGCGCTGCGCGATAATGAAGAACATCAAAACGCGATGAAAACGCACGACATCAAACCGATTGATTTGGTCGTCGTCAATCTTTATCCGTTTGAGGAAACTATTGAAGATGAAGACGTTACGCTCGATGAAGCGATTGAACAAATTGACATCGGCGGTCCGGCGATGATTCGTTCCGCCGCGAAAAACTGGCGAGATGTCGCCGTTGTGACCGACACGCGGCTTTACGAACGAGTGATTGACGAAATGGAAGAAAACGGCGGTTCGCTGTCTCTTGCAGCGCGCAAAAGTTTCGCCGCGCTCGCTTTTACCAAAACTTCATATTACGACACGATTATTTCCGAATATCTCGGCGAACAGCTTTCCGACGAAGAGTTTGAATCAATTGAAAATTTCGATCCGCTGATCGAAGACCCGCTTTATCAAATGATGCTCGAAGAAAATGAATTTTCCGATGACGAATTTGATGAAGACGAATTTGAAGACGAAGATTTCAGCAATAACGGACACGCCGTTGTTGTCAAAGACGATTTCGGAAACTATAAAGAATTGGATTTGGTAAAAGTCGCCGATTTGCGTTACGGCGAAAATCCGCATCAGAAAGCTGCGCTCTACGAAACAGAAAACAACGACGGAATCGCGCAAGCCGAAGTTTTGCACGGCAAGGAGATGTCTTACAACAATTTCATTGACGCGGACGCGGCGTGGCGTTTGATTTGCGATTTTGAGAGCCGCGCCTGCGCGATTATAAAACATACAAATCCGTCGGGTGTTGGTGTCGGCGCAAGTAATTTGGAAGCGTATAAACGCGCACTGGCAACCGATCCGGTTTCGGCGTTCGGCGGCATCGTCGCTTTTAATCAAACGGTTGACGCGGACGCGGCAAATGCCGTCAACGAAATTTTCACCGAAGTTGTCATCGCGTCGGACTACGAAGACGAAGCGTTGGAAATATTCAAAAAGAAAAAAAATCTGCGCGTGTTGCGAGTTGAAAAAGTCGGAAATGAAAATTCTCTGGAATATCGCACGGTTTCCGGCGGAATGCTCGTGCAAAACCTCGACATTAAACAAATTACGGCTGATGATTTGGATTGTACAACAAAGCGAAAACCGACTGACGAAGAAGTTCGCGCCCTGCTTTTTGCGTGGAAAGTATGCAAGCACGTCAAATCAAACGCGATTGTTTTCGCCAACGAATTTCAAACCGTCGGAGTCGGCGCGGGACAGATGAACCGCGTTGATTCGGTCCGAATCGCGGCGATGCGGGCGGAGAAAACCGACCTTGATTTGAAAAATACGGTTTTAGCGTCCGACGCATTTTTTCCTTTCCGCGACAATATTGACGAAGCCGCCAAATTCGGCATTTCGGCGGTTATTCAACCGGGCGGTTCGGTGCGCGATGATGAAGTCATTCAAGCCGCCGACGAACACGGTTTGGCGATGGTCTTTACCGGATACAGACATTTCAAACATTAAGTTTTTTCAATCGAAAACATTTTCAATCAAAAGCGTGTTCGGCACGGTGATTTCGCGCCCGTCGGTTTCGACGCTCGTTGTAACTGAGCCGACGGCGAGGATTTTTCCTTTCATACCTTGAATTTCGACTTCTTTTCCGGCGGGAAAATGTTCGCGGGCAAACGCTCCGGCTAAAATGTTGAAAACGACGGCGCGGCTGCCCAGACCGAGCGACAGAGCGAGCGCAAGTCCGAAAGAAATCACTAAAACGGCAAAGATAATCGTCAAAATATTTGTCTGTACGCCGAGTTGCGCCAAGCCGAAAATTATAACGACCAGCGTGATGAAATATTTGACAAAAAGACCGACCGGCGCGGCATATTCCAAACCTGCGCTTTTGGCAAAAGCGGCAACCGAACCGCCGAGAATTTTCGCCATCGTCAAACCGATAATAAAAATCAAAATTGCCGCGATGATGTTCGGAATATAGCTCAAAAATCGTCCGATAAGCTGTGAAACATAATTGAACACATATTTCATAATCAAAATTCCACCCGTTTCGCCACCGACTCCGTAAAACAATTCATTCGACATTTAAAAAACGATGATAATTTTCCGCAACTAATTGCCACTAAATTGATTTTAAATTAAATGCTTCTCGAAAAGGCTTTTAATTTTCGATAATTACTTATATTATTACGGTGCTTCCGAAATTATCAAAATCAATCGCCGAAGTTTGAGAAAACTTTTATGGAAAATGTTGAGGCAGCAATAGCCGCCGCTCAAAATAACGCACCTGCCGCTGAAACGATTTCGCATTTTAAAAAATACGGAACTTTTCAGGGCGTTTTCGTGCCTACGCTGCTGACGATTCTCGGCGTGATTATGTATCTTCGCGCCGGCACGGTCGTCGGCAACACCGGGCTTTTCGGCGCGTGGATTATTATTTCGATTGCTTTTGTCATCACGACCAGCACCGCGCTTTCGATGTCTTCGATTACGACCAACATCCGCATCGGCGCGGGCGGCGCGTATTCGATTATTTCGCAATCGCTCGGTTTGGAAGTCGGCGGCAGCATCGGAATTCCGTTTTATCTGTCGCAAGGTCTGGCGACGGCGATGTATATTTTCGGTTTCCGCGAAGGTTGGCTTAATATTTTCCCGACTCATCCGGCGATTGTCGTTGATTTGGTAACTTTTGCAGTGATTTTCGGCATCGCGTTTATCAGCACAAACCTCGCTTTTCGCATTCAATATGTGATAATGGCGATCATCGCCGTTTCTTTGATTTGTATTTTCGGGACTTTCTACATCGGCGGGGCGCAGTATCAACCGACATTTTGGGGAAGCTATGTTGGTTTCCCCGAAACCGGATTTCGCGGCACAAATTTTTGGTTTGTGTTCGCATTATTTTTCCCGGCGGCAACCGGCATTATGGCAGGCGCGAATATGTCGGGCGAATTGAAAAGTCCGCGAACCAGCATTCCGCTCGGAACTCTGGCGGCAATCGCCGTCGCGTATGTTGTTTATATGGCTCTCGCCTACTGGTTTGCAGTCGTCGCCACGCCGCAGGAATTAGTCGAAAATTATAATATCGCGCTGGAGCGTTCGCTTTGGAAACCGGCAATCGTCGCCGGACTTTTGGGCGCGACGTTTTCTTCCGGTTTGTCGTCTTTGGTCGGCGCGCCGCGCATTTTGCAGGCACTTTCCGAACATAAAATCATTTTCGGGAAAAAATATCTGGCGCAGAAAACGGCAAAAGGCGAACCGCGCAATGCTTTGATATTAACGGGCGTGATTGTTCTGCTGGCTTTGTTCCTACGGGATTTGACGGCAATCGCCGTTCTCGTTACGATGTTTTTTTTGATTACCTACGCGATGATCAACATCGTCGTTTTGATCGAGCAAAGTCTCGGTTTAATCAGTTTTCGTCCGAGTTTGCGGATTCCGCAAGTCGTTTCTTTGGTCGGCACAATTGGCTGTTTATTTGTAATGTTCATCGTCAATCCGGCATTTAGTTTAGTTTCGCTGGCGATTGTTTTCGGCATTTACATTTTTTTGACCAAGAGAAATTTATCTGCGCCGTTCGGCGATGTCAGAAGCGGTTTATTTATTTCTCTGGCGGAATGGGCGGCGCGAAGAATGACGCAGCTTTCAACTTCAAAAGCGCGGGCTTGGAAGCCGAATTTGCTTATTCCGGTTGAAGACGCACGCGATTTGCGCGGCACTTTTCGCTTGATTTACGATATTGCTTATCCGAAAGGTTCGATTCATCTGCTCGGTTTTGCCGAAGATCATATCAATTCGAGTTTAAAAGTTGATTTGCCGAAAGTTACCGAATCGCTGCGCGAAGAAGATGTTTTCGCATATTCGACGTTGATTCAAAAAACCGATTTCGGGCGCAATATGTTGACGAGTATGAGTACGATGGGCGCGGCTTTTTTGAATCCGAACATTCTTTTTCTTTCGATTCCCGCGCCGGAGGACACGCAACGCGAAGAAGATTTGAAAATGATCATCGGGCGGGCGCGGGAAAACAAACTCGGAGTCGTTTTGTTCGGCGACCATAAACAATCGGGAATGGGGCGCAAACGCCGGATAAATATCTGGGTGCGCGACCAAAGCGGCAATTGGGATATTATTCAGGGAATGAGCAATATTGATCTGGCGTTGTTGCTGGCTTATCAAATCGAGCGTAATTGGGAAGGAAAAATAAATCTTTTAACGGCGGTTAATGATACGGAAAACATTGCCGCCGCCGAAGAATATCTGGAAAATCTCGTCGTGATGTCGCGCCTGCCTGACGCGAGCGTGCAAGCCTTCGGCGGGAGTTTTGCCGAATGTATCGGACAAGCACCGCAAGCCGATTTAAATATCTTCGGTTTGCCTGATGAAGTTGATTTTAATTTTGCGCGTCAGATGATCGAAGAAACCGAATCAACCTGCATTTTCGTCCGCGATTCGGGCGATGAAAACGCGTTGGCGTGATTATTTTGTTTAATTTAACTGTCGGCAAATTCAACTTTTAATTTCCCTCATGCTAATCTTAACCAATTGTGGAAGCTAACTCTCCATTTGTATCTCTACTGTTAATCACGCTGCTCGCATTGGTCGTGCCGTTTCTCGCCAACCGCATAAAAATTGTCAAAATTCCGATTGTGGTCGGCGAGATTTTGGCGGGAATTGTCATCGGGCGCAGCGGTTTTAATCTCGTCGAAGCGACTCCGACGCTGAACTTTCTGTCGGAATTCGGCTTTGCGATGCTGATGTTTTTGTCCGGCTTGGAAGTCAATTTCGAGATGCTGCGCTCGTCGGGAGAAACCGGCGAAAAAACATCGGTTTTGCAGCGTCCGACAACGCTGGCGATATTATATTTTCTGATAACCGTCGCGCTGGCGATGATTGTTGCGTTCGCATTAGATAACCTTAAATTAACATCAAATCCGATTTTGCTCGGACTGATTTTAAGCACGACATCACTCGGCATCGTCGTGCCGATGCTCAAAGAACGTCAATTGACCGAAACCGCTTACGGTCAATCAATTCTCGTCGCCGCTTTGATCAG
>JBDTSO010000137.1:0-7732 GCA_039931085.1 Acidobacteriota bacterium
TCTCGTAACGCTCGCGCACATCCTTTTTCTCGCGCATTTTCGCTCGATTTTGATTGTTACAATTCCGCTGCCGCTCGCCGTTCTCATCTCGTTTTTGTTTATGTATTACGCGGGCATCAGCTCGAATATTATGTCATTGTCGGGCATCGCCATCGCCATCGGCGTTTTAGTTGATGCCGGAATTGTCGTGATGGAAAACGCCTTTCGGTTTATGGAACAGCGCGAAATTGATCCGAAAGACCGCCGCGCCGTTTGGGAAACGGTTTTGGAATCAACCAAACTCGTCGGGCGACCCGTTTTCTTTTCGATGGCGATTATTATTCTCGCCTTCGTTCCGGTTTTTTCGCTGACTGGACAGGAAGGAAAACTCTTTCATCCGCTTGCCTTTACAAAAACTTTTGCGATGATCGGCGCGACGATTATCGCCGTAACCTTAGTGCCGGTTTTATGCACATATCTGTTGGCGGGAAAATTTCATTCCGAACAATCGAATCCGGTAATGCGATTTTTGCATAGACTTTATAAACCTGCGCTGCTTTGGGCGTTAGGTCATCGAATAATTACAATTTCCATCGCGCTCGTTTTGTTCGGCGGCGCGATTTTTCTCGCATCCGGCATCGGCAAGGAATTTATGCCGCCGCTCAATGAAGGCGATGTGATGTATATGCCGATTACCGATCCAGCGATTTCGATTGACGAAGCCTTGAAAATTATGAGCCGGGAAGACGAGGTTTTGAAAACTTTCCCGGAAGTCGAATCGGCGGTCGGAAAAGCCGGACGCGCCGAAACTTCGACCGATCCCGCGCCGGTTAATATGAATGAAACGATTGTTCATTTGAAACCAAAAGAGCAATGGCGCGACGGAATGACACGCGAATCGCTGATTGCGGAAATGGACACGAAATTAAAGATGCCGGGCGTTACGAACATCTGGACGCAGCCGATTATCAATCGAATCGAGATGCTGGCGACGGGAATTCGCTCAGAAATCGGCATTAAAATTTACGGCGACGATTTGAAAAAAATCGAACAGATTTCGCGGCAGGTCGCCGAAGTCGTCAAAACCGTTCCGGGCGCGGCGGACGTTTATCCCGAACAGATTATTGGTGCGCCGTATATTGACATTGACATCAACCGACAGGCGGCGGCGCGTTACGGCATTGATGTCGGGACGATTCAAAACGCGATTGAAATGGGCATCGGCGAAACGAACCTTTCGACGACGATTGAAGGACGAAACCGCTTTCCGGTGCGCGTCCGATTCGCGCCCGAATTTCGCAAAGATACCGAAACAATCGGACAATTGCCGCTCCTGACGACAAGCGGAATGACGATTCCGCTCGCGCAGGTGACAAACATTCGCACGGTTTCGGGCGCATCAATGATTTCCAGCGAAAACGGGCTGCTGCGCGGAACAGTTTTGCTCAATGTGCGCGGGCGCGATGTCGGTTCGTTTGTCGAGCAAGCGAAACAAGCCGTCATCAAACAAGTTCAGCTTCCGGGCGGTTATTATATTGATTGGAGCGGACAATTTGAAAATCAGCAGCGTGCCAGAAATCGCATAATGCTGGTTGTGCCGATTGTTTTGATTATTATTTTCGGCTTGCTTTATCTGACTTATAACTCGGCAATCGAAGCCGCGCACGTTTTACTGGCTGTGCCGTTCGCTTTGACCGGCGGAGTTTATTTGCTGTGGGCGTTGAATTACAACTTTTCCGTCGCCGTTTGGGTCGGTTTCATCGCGCTTTTCGGAACCGCCGTGCAAACGGGCGTAGTGATGGTCATTTATCTGGAAGAAGCGGTCGAGAAAAAGAAAAAAGAGGTCGGCGTTCTAACGAAAAAGTTTCTGCTCGAAGCGGTTACGGAAGGTGCGCTGCTTCGCCTGCGTCCGAAAATAATGACCGTTTCAACGATTGTCGCCGGACTTCTGCCGATTATGTGGAGTTCGAGCGCGGGTTCGGAAGTGATGAAACCGCTCGCCACGCCCGTTTTGGGCGGAATGGTTTCAAGCCTTTTGCACGTTTTAATCGTTACGCCCGTGATTTTTTACTGGCTGCGCGAAAGGGAATTAAACAAAAGTGAGAAAATTTAACTTAAATAAAAAAATGTTTTTTAATTTTAATAAAAGAATTCTCTACTTATGTTTCGCCATCGTCATTCCGGCGGCGCAGATGCCGATTTTCGCCCAAACGCAGGATGTGATTTTAGTAAATAAAATCGAAACACCATCAAAATATGTTGACCAAACAGGCGGAATGACGGCGGACGAACTTGTCGCTTACGCGCTCGCCAACAACGCCGAATTGGAAGCCGTCCGGAGTGAAGTCGAAGCGGCGAAAGCACTTATCAAACAAGCGGATTTAAGAGCAAACCCGAATTTAGAATTGAGCGGCTCGAAAAATCCGTTTACGCCGAGCAATAGTTTGATGGTTAAAGGTGCGCTGCCGCTCGAACTTTACGGTCGGCGCAGCGCGCGTGTCAAGGTCGCCGAACAGGAAGCGCAGGTTCGTCGGCAGGTTTTGACAGACCGCGAAAGACTGCTGGCAGCGGAAGTTCGTTCAAAGTTCGGGATGACGCTCGCATTGATTTTGAAACTTTTCTTTGTCGAAGAAACTTTGACGGTAACGACACAAAATTACAGATTGGTCGCCGCCCGCGTGAATGAAGGGAAAACTGCGCCGCTCGAACAAAATATTGAAGCCGTTGAACTTAACCGCATTCGGGCAATGCGCGAAACAAGCGAAGGACAAGCGGAAATCGCATTGCTCGAACTGAAAAACGTGGTCGGAATGCCGCCCGAAACGCCGCTTCGTCTGCGCGGAGATTTTTCCGATTTGCTAAATCCGCTGCCGCCGGCAGAAATCACCGTCGAACAAGCGTTACAAAATCGTCCTGATTTACAGACGGCGCGGGCGTTGGTTGATTTGTCTGAGGCGCGAATCGAACAGGCGCGTGTCAGGGGAAAACTCGATGCGAGCGTCAGCGCGGGTTATCAGCGAATGAATTCGGGTTTTCCGTTTCGCGCTTTCGATTCGGACGCGCAGCTTGCGCCGATTCGCAGTGTTTTTCATTTTATATCTTTCGGCGTAACGCTGAATCTGCCGGTTTTCAACAAAAATCAAGGCACAATCGAAGCCGCCGCTGCCGAAAAAATCGCCGCACAAAAACGTCTCGAATTCGGCGAATTGACCGTTCGCCGTGAGGTCGCCGCCGGTTTTGTTCGTTACGAACGAGCCGCCCGCGCAATGGAAATTTATCGCGTCGGCGTTGAGAAATTAGCCGAAATAAATCTCGGAGTCGTACGTCAAACTTACGAACTCGGCGCGCGAAGTTTGCTCGATTATATTGCCGAACAGCGTCGCTATATTCAGGTAAAAAATGATTTTATTGACGCACAATTGCAAGTTTATCTGGCGCGTGTCGAAATTTTACGCGCCGCCGCCGCGCCCGAATTGATAACAAAATGAACAACGAAGAAGAAAATTTAATTGAAGCAGATTTACCAAATGAACGGTTTGACGAAACTTACGAAGATAATTATTTGTCGGATGATTCTTCGCGTGAAGTTGAAGAAGAAAAACCGCTTGTTAAATCGAGAAAAATTTATATCATCGGCGGTTTGATCGCGTTGAGCGTCGCGTTTGTTTTAATTTGGCTTTACGCAACCCGAAATTCGGGCGGCGGAAAACCCGTTCCCGCGCCGCGCAATGTTTCGTTCGGCGAAACCGATGCCGGAAACGACGCGCTCAAAACAGGCGAACAAACGATTACGATTTCGCCGGAACAATTGGAAGCCGCAAATCTGAAAATCGTAACCGTCGGCGAAGACTTAAGCGTTGAATCGAGCGCAACATCGGCAACCGGTGTTGTGCAGCCGAACGATTATAAGGAAACGCCCGTGATGTCTTTGGTCGGCGGAGTCGTGCGGCGAATCAACGTCGAACTCGGTCAATTGGTCCGCGCAGGTCAAACGATTGCCGTCATTTACAGCGACGAACTCGCCGCCGTCGAATCAAATTATCTTTCAAAACGCGCCGAAGTTGACGAAGCCGACAAACGCTATAAACGCGCCGGAAAATTGACTGACATCGCCGCCGAAAGCCGTAGCGAATTAGACACGGCAACAGCCGCCGTCAAAATTGCCGAAGCCGATCATATCGAACATTTAAGCCACTTTAATAGAACAGAAAAACTACTGGAAATCGGCGCAGTGAGCCGCGAAGAATTCGAGATGGCGCGGGCAAAACACGAAACTGCTCAAGCAAAACTCGATGAAGCGGAAAGCCGTCTTGAGCGCGCCAAAAAACTTCTCAATATAAATCCGGCACGCCGCGCCGAACTCGATAACGCTTTGACGCAATTGAAAAGTTCGCAAGCCGAACTCGCATCAATGCGGCAAAAATTATTAGTATTGGGATTGCCCGCGCAAAAGGTAAATTCGCTGACTTCGACAACGCAGATAAGTTCAGAGTTGCCGGTCGCGTCGCCGGTCTCGGGAACAATCACGGCGCGAAAAGTCAATCAGGGCGAAGTCGTTTCGGCAAACGCGGAACTTTTGACGGTGACAAATCTTTCGACCGTTTGGGTGATCGGACAAGTTTATGAAAGGGATTTGAGCAAATTGCGGACGGGAAGCGGCGCGAGCGTTACGACGGACGCTTATCCGGGCGAAGTTTTTCGCGGAAATGTTTCGTATATTGACCCGAATCTCGATCAAAACACGCGCACCGCGCAAGTCAGAATCGAACTGCCGAATTCCGGTGAAAAGTTCAAAGTCGGAATGTATGTCAACATTGCTTTCGCCAATCTCGGCGGTTCTGAAAATACTGTGCCGACCGTTCCGATTGAAGCCGTGCAAACTATCAATAATCAGCAAATCGTCTTTCTCGCCACCGAAAATCCGAATGTTTTTGTAATGAAATCTGTCAAAATCGGCGCGGAAAGCAAAGGGCTTTATCCGGTTTTGGAAGGTTTATTCGTCGGTGATAAAGTCGTTACCGAAGGCAGTTTTCTGCTGCGCGCCGAATGGCAAAAGTCGCATCAGAACTCGTAAGTTACAGTGATGTGAATTTGCGTAAATTGCTACTGACTCTCTAAATTTGGAGAAACTTTAGGTTGTTCAGGCACCGCGCATTGATTAGCTGTAAAAACCGACATCTACGTCGGTGGAAAAGCCGGCTCAATTAGTTACGACTTGTAAATGTTTTTCAAGCCGGCTAAGATTTGACCAATAAGTAGAATAGAAATTTCTTTTGGTTAAGTTTCAGTCTAATTTGGCTGAAACTCACTTTATTTGCCAAAAACTGTCTGAAATGTCGTTGCATTAAGCATTGAAACTATTTTTTGACTTTATGAAAAACATTCCGAGAGTAAAAGTAACGGACGAAGCGAAAAAAGTTATCGCTCAACTTCGCGGAAAATTCGGCGAATTGATGTTTCACCAATCTGGTGGCTGTTGCGACGGTTCATCGCCGATGTGTTATGAAGCGGGCGAATTTCTCGTCGGCTCAAGCGACGTTTGGCTGGGAGAAGTTGACGGCTGCGATTTTTATATGGCGAAAGACCAGTTTGAGTTTTGGAAACACACGGAACTCACGATTGATATTTCGGAAGGTCGCGGCGCGTCTTTTTCGCTTGAAATTC
This sequence comes from Acidobacteriota bacterium, assembly GCA_039931085.1. Taxonomy (GTDB): domain Bacteria; phylum Acidobacteriota; class Blastocatellia; order Pyrinomonadales; family Pyrinomonadaceae. The sequence goes on from JBDTSO010000137.1 coordinate 5,644, forward strand.
CGCTTGGACTCAGGTTTGTGACGAAATCGAGAGTTTTCAGTTATGAAGAATCGCAGAATTTGATCGAAACGCGGCTCGGCGATATGATTTAGACAAATTTTCGATGGATTCAGAAAACCGGGCAAAGACATTTTATTTTATCAGCGACCTGCATTTCGGCGGCGACGGGCAATTGCAGATGTGCGATTACACGGACGAGATAATCGGTTTTCTGCAAACGCTCGAAGGCGAAGATGAGCAAACGGAACTGATTATTAACGGCGATGCGTTCGGTTTTTGGGAATTAACGACGGTTGAAGGCACGGCGCAGATGGACGAAATCGTCAAACATCACCAGAAAATTTTTGAACAGTTTCAGCGCACGGGCGAGAAAATTCGCATCACTTTGATGGTCGGCAACCACGATTACGATCTGGCTTGTTATCCCGAATTTGCCGATAAATTAAAGGCGTTTAATATCGCGCTCGACACTTCAATTTCCGTTATTCGTGATGTCGGAAAACGGCAAATTCACATCGAACACGGACAGCAGGTTGACGATATGAACGCTTCGCCCGATTACGGCAATCCGTTTGCCCAACCGATTGGTTACTACATCACCGAACAAGCCGTCGCGGGCGCGAGCCGTTATTCGGTTTTCGGCACGACGGCGTGGCTCAAAGACATTCGTTCGGTTGACGTGCGGCAACTTCCCGATTGGCTTATTTCAAATTATTTTTATCACGAAATGAGTCCGTTTATTCGCTGGCTTTTGGTTCCTTTTTTGGTTTTACTGACGATCACGATTTTCGCTCTGGCGGCTGAATTGTTGAGATTTGTCGGCATTTTTGACGTTAATTATTTGCTCAATAATCCGTTGATGCGGTGTTTGGGCATATTCGGAGATATTTTGAGAATCGTGATGATTGTCAGTATGATCTTCTGGTTTTTTATTCTGACGGTCAGCGTTCCGCTCGTTTTTGTGATTCGTGATGTCCGCAAAACACTTCAGCGGATGCAGATTTTGCCGGAGAGCGACGACACGACAATTTACGCGCCGAACGCCGGTTATCTCGAACACGCCCGCAGCATTTTCGAGCAAAACCCGAACGCCGCCGTCTATATTTTCGGACACACGCACGACGCTTTTCTCGTCGAAGAAAACGGGCGGGCGATTTTGAATACGGGAACGTGGCTGAAAATCTTGAAACGAATTCCCGTCAGTTTCGGTTATCTTCCGGCGGTTTATTATCCGACTTTTCGTTTGAATTATTTCAAGATTTACGAGGAAAATGAAAAAATCGCCATCGAATACGTCGGTGTTCCGAAAAAGCCCGCGCGCGAATTAAATTTTCTTCAGAGGATTTTCATTCTCGGCAAAAGTCCTGAACCGGGGAAATATATTCCGCCGAAAACATTGATATAAATCGGGTTTGCGAAAGAGATTTGCCGGTTGTAAGATTTAAAGCGATGAGGAAGAAAATCACGGTTTACGAAAAACCGACCTGATCGACGTGCCGCAATCTGGCAAAGTTGTTTCGTGAAAACAATATCGAATACGAAAGAGTAAACTATTTTGTCGAGCCTTTGTCCGAAGACAAACTGCGCGCAAAGGCGCGTCTGTCGCCGTTTCTGGTCGTGCGGAAAAACGATGCCGTTTACAAGGAATTGAAAATTTGGAAATTACGAACGCGGAAGAATTAATTAAAATCATAGTCCGAAATCCAAGCGTTTTACAGCGTCTGATTGTCGAAGTCGGCGACAAAGCGGTTTTAGCAAGACCGATTGAAAAAGCGTTTGAATTAATAAATCAGGCAAAATAAATTATGAGCTATACAAACGGAAATGGAAACGGACACAAACCGAAACCAAAAAATGTTCTCGGCGGCGAATTAAAAAGCTGCTGCACAGACCCGATGACGGGATTTTACCGCGACGGGTTTTGCAAAACCGGTGTTGATGATGTCGGCAGTCACACGGTTTGCGTGCGTGCGACAAATGAATTTCTCGAATTTTCAAAATCGCGCGGCAACGATTTGATGACACCGCGTCCCGAATTTAATTTTTCGGGTGTGAAAGACGGCGATAAATGGTGTCTGTGCGCGACACG
>JBDTSO010000138.1:0-7690 GCA_039931085.1 Acidobacteriota bacterium
TTTCGTTGTCGCGGATTTCGCCGACCATTATTTTATCGGGATCGTGACGCAGAATTGAACGCAAGCCCCGGGCGAAAGTCAAACCTTTTTTCTCATTGACCGGAATCTGCATAATTCCGTTAAGCTGATATTCCACCGGGTCTTCAATGGTAATAATTTTATCTTCGGCGTTGCGGATTTCGTTGAGCGCGCCATAAAGTGTCGTCGTTTTACCCGAACCTGTCGGACCCGTAACTAAAACCATTCCGTAAGGTTCTTTAATATAGACGCGAAAATGTTTGATGTCTTCGTCGTCAAAACCGACGACATCAAGGCTCAGATTTTTGAATTCTTCGGAAATTTGTTCCTTATCCAAAATACGAATAACGCAGTTTTCACCGTAGGAAGCCGGCATAATCGAAACACGGAAATCAACCGTTCTGCCTTTATATCGCACACGAAATCTGCCGTCCTGCGGAATTCTTCGTTCGGCGATGTCGAGTTCCGACATAACTTTGATACGCGAAATCAGCGTTTGATGATAAGCGATGTCAATCGGGTCAACCTTTTGATAAAGCGCACCGTCAATGCGAAATTTGACGAGCATTTCGCGGTCGTGCGCTTCGATGTGAATATCGGAAGAACGCGATTCCATTGCGTTATAAATTATCGTGTCAACCAATTTGATAATCGGCGACATCTCGGAATCCGACGCTAATCTGTCCAAATCCAGAACTTCTTCGCCCTGTTCAGTTTCTTTGACGAGCGAAATCTTAAACGTCGAAGCCGCTTCCTGCAAAACTCTCTGCGTCGCGTCGCCTTTTCTCAAGACGACATCAATCGCTCCGGCAGTCGCCACATAAGGCACAATTCTGACGTTAAGAACATTTTCGAGTTCGTCCAAAACTTCCAGATTCGACGGATCAGCCATTCCGACGTGCAGATTTCTGCCTTCGCGCCTAAGCGGAACGAACTGATTGCGAAGCATCAATTCAACCGGAATTCCGGCGAGTTCTTCATAACTGATCGGCGAATCCGCATCCGGCGGGAGCAGATCAATATACGGCAGACGATAACGCTTTGCCAGTGTCTTTGCTTCCGTGACTTCGGGCGGTTCATTGTCCAAAAAGTCAGGCATCGCCATTTTCGGCAGCTCAATTGTCGCCATATTTCCGTTCGTTTGATTTTCCATAGTTTTTTACTATCTAATTTGAGTTATCTTCTTCCGCTAAACGGACCTGACGAAATCGTTTGAATAATCGGCAGATAAATCGCCAGCAAAATTGTGATGACAATTCCCGCCATAAAAACGAGAATTACCGGTTCGAGCAGCGAAGTTAATTGTTCGAGGCGCACTTCGGATTCGGCATCGTAAAAATTTCCGACTTCATCGAGCATTTCACGCAGACTTCCCGATTTTTCGCCGATGCCGATCATATCTAATCCGAGTTCGGGCATCCAATTTGCCGTTTGCAACGCTTCGGTAAAACCTCTGCCTTCACGAATCATCGGCAAAACCGACTGACTTCGGCGGCGAAGTTCCATATTCGTAATCGCTTCGGAGGCAATATCCCAAGCGTCGGGAACGGTAATTCCGCCGGACAGCAGCGTCGAAAGCGAACGAGCGAGCTGCGATGTCGTCATTTGTCTTATCAAATTTCCGACAATCGGCAGTTTTAATAAAAATTTGTGCAGAATAAGTTTTCCGTTCGGAGTTCTCAGCCAGATGACGAGCGAGAAAATCAGAACCAAAAGCAGCGGCAAAAGCCACCAGATGTTTCCGGCGGTAAAATCGGAAACTGCCAGAACGATGATCGTAACCGTCGGCAAACCTTTGCTCGTGCTTAAACCTTTGAACAAATCCGACATTCGCGGAACGATATAGAGCGTCAAAAATGCGACCATAAAAATCGCCGCCGTCAGCAAAAATGCCGGATAAGCCAACGCGCCGCGAAGTTTTCGCGCCAAACCGACGCTGCGTTTCAAGTAATCAACGTAGCGCGTCAAAACATCGTCGAGCGAACCGCTTGACTCACCTGCGAGCAGCGATGCCGTGTAAATTTTCGGAAACATTCCCTGCGCTTCAAATGCTTCTGACAAAGGCACACCGCTTTTAATTTTTTCTTCGACATCCGCCAAAACCGCGCGAAGCGACGATGAACCGGAACGACTTTTTAAAAGACTAATTGACTGCAAAACAGGGATTCCCGCCCGCAGAAGCGCGGAAAGCTGTTGATTAAACAGCAAAAAATCGCCCGGCTTAACGCGCGATTTTTTGCCCGCGCCGCCTGTCAAAATAGATGTCAAACCTTTTTCGGCATTCGACACGGCAAAAACCCGAAAACCTTCGCCTTCAAGTCTTGCTTTCGCTTCACCGGCGGCGGTCGCTTCGACAATGCGCGTCATTACTTCGCCCGATGATGTTCCCAAACGACAAATAAATTCAGCCATACTTTTTTTATTATTGGTTCCGGTTTCGTCTATCCGGCGAATCTGGAATCACAATTATATCACGCATTTTATAAATAAAAGTTGCAAAGTGATATATCTTTGAAACCGATTTTACCAAAACAACGAATTTTATTTTACACACATCATAAAAATATCTTGCGGAAATAAATTTAGTTGCATAGAATATTATAAAAATAAAGGGAGAAAATATGGCTGTGAAAAATTTTAGTTACATCAGCCGCTTTTGCAACGTGCAACGGTGGAGTTTTTTAGTCCTCGTTCTTGTGTTCGGAACTTTTGCATCGTTTGCTCAGAAAACTCAGCCGACTATGACTCCCACACCGGAGCCGGAACCGGATAATATTGAAGCTCCGGTCAAAATTAAAACCGATTTGATAACAATGACCTTAACCGTTACCGATCTTTACGGGCGTTATGTTTCCGGTTTGAAAAAAGACGCTTTTAAAATATTTGACAATAACCAGGAACAGGAAATCTCTTTTTTCAGCGACACGGACGCGCCGGTTTCCGTCGGAATTTTATTTGATGTTTCCGATTCGATGAGCGGCGAAAAAATTATCAAAGCCAGAAAAGCACTAGAACGATTTATCAACACCAGCCATCCTTCCGACGAATATTTTTTAATCGCTTTTAACAGCCGCGCCCAACTCCTTCTTGACCGTAGCCGCGACGGTGAAGCGGTTCTTCGTAAATTAACTCTAGTTCAGCCGAAAAATAATACCGCGCTTTACGATGCCTGTTATTTGGGAGTCGAGCGCGTAACCAGCGGATCGCGCCAAAAAAAAGCACTTCTGATTATCAGCGACGGGCAAGATAACGCTTCACGTTATAATTTCGGCGAAGTCCGCCGACTGCTTAAAGAATCCGATGTCGTAGTTTACGCCGTCGGAATTTTGGACGGCAGAGACAGCGGAAGTATGGAAGGAATGCAGGGACAATCTTTTTTAGACGAACTCACTTCCGTAACCGGCGGAAAGGCTTTTTATCCGCAGACAAATGTTGAACTTGACGAAATATTTGAACGAATCGCGCTTGAACTGCGCCACCAATATTCAATCGGTTTCACGCCCAAAGATTTTGAACCGAACGGCGATTGGCATAAAACAAAAGTTAAGGTCAAACCTCCGCGCGGACTTCCGCGTCTAACGGTCAGAGGTCGTGAAGGATATTACGCCACGCCGACGACAAATTTTCCTTAGAATTTCTTTTTAATTTAGGTAAATGATGAAGAAAAACACAAATAATATTTTACTGATTGTTTTTTGCTTAGTCTTAAATCTGGCTTTTGCTTTCAATAGTTTCGATGTTTCAAACGCGCAAACAGTTCCGAATACAAATCCCACAAAACAAACTGTTTCACCGACTCCGCCGATAAATATTGCCGCAACTCCGCGAATTTCTCCGACACCAGAAGTTGAGGAAACCCTCAAAATTGACACTGAACTCGTCAATTTAAACGTGCGCGTCGTTGACCGAAATAACCGTTCAATCACAAATTTGACGAAAAACGATTTCAAAGTTTACGAAGATAATGTTTCCCAACCGATAGAGTTTTTTTCAAAATCGGAGGTTCCAACGAATTATACTTTGCTGATTGATAATTCCGGTTCGCTCCGTTTCCAACTTGAAAAGGTTATCGAAGCCGGAAAAATTATTATCAACACAAATCGCCCTGATGATGAAACAAGTATTATTCGATTCGTCAGTTCAGACAAAATCGAAATCGAGCAAGATTTCACGCCGAATAAAAACGATTTATACGATTCGCTAGATAATCTTTACATCGAAGGCGGTCAAACTGCGATCATTGACGCAGTTTACTTGGCGGCTGAAAAAGTAACCGACTACGAAAAAACAAATAATCCGAACGACAGAAAACGCCGCGCACTGGTATTGGTTACCGACGGCGAAGACCGCGATAGTTTTTATAAAGAAGCACAGCTTTACGAACTTTTGCGCGAAACAGATGTGCAGATTTACGTCATCGGTTTTGTCAATGAACTGAGCAAAGAAGGCGGTTTTATCAGTAAAAGTCCGCAAGGCAAAGCCAAAGCATTTTTGGAAAGATTGGCGACTGAAACTGGCGGAAAAGTTTATTTTCCGAACAATTTAAATGAACTCAACACAATCGCGCAGGATATTGCCAGCGAACTTAGAACGCAGTATTCAATCGGCTATCTTCCGTCTGACGAGGCTTCTGCAAAAGATTACCGAAACATCAAAGTTACGGTTGCCGACGGACCGAAAAGTGAAAAACGAATCGCCATCACGCGCTCCGGCATTAATCGAGCGAAAGATACTAATGCCAAGCCTTCTTTGCAAAATACAAATCAAGTGAAAAAACCTTAAAAACTTTGGAAATTCTAAAAAACCGAAAGCGAAAATGATTGTTAATTTCAATCATTTTCGCTTTTAATTTTATAAAAAATGTTTCGATTTATTTGGCAGAAACCGATCCGGAAATTTTCTTTCGCGTTGTTTCTCCGGTTTTCAAAACGGAAATTCCTTCTTCAACTTCCGAGTGCGGACGCGGAATGACGTGAACGGCTGTAACCGTGCCAATGCGCCGCGCCGCCGCCGCGCCTGCGTCAACCGCCGCTTTGACCGCGCCGACTTCGCCGCGCACAATCGCCGTTACAAGTCCGGCATCAATTCTTTCATAGCCGACAAGTTCGACATTTGCCGCTTTAACCATTGTGTCCGCCGCCTCAATCATCGCCACCAAACCAAAACATTCAATCATTCCGAGTGCTTGCATAATTTTTTTCGTCCTACATTTTTACAGAAATGCTGATTAAAATAACCTTAAACTTTATCAGAAATACAACGCCAGCCACAAAATTCCAAAAGCGAATAACGCTAATGAAATCGCTGCTAAAATAAACCAAACATTCGGCGCGTTTTCGTATTCTTCCCAGATTATTTCTACTTTTTTCTTTTGAACGGATTTCGATTTTTTTCGCAGAGAAGCTGCGGATTTGAGCTTCGTTTCCGGCTGAAGTTCGGGCTTCGACATTAATTTGTCCGCAATTTCTTCAACGGATGCCGATTCATTTTTCAATTCACTTTTTAATTCTGTTCGATTTACTTTTTTTCCGTTTTCAGTATTATTTTCTCTCGCTGAAACCTGATTTTCGTCCACAACATTATTCACTTTTGGAGAAGCAATTACAGGCGTAACCGAACCTCCACAGTGATAACAGAAGAGTGCGCCTTTCCGAATATCCACGCCGCAAGCGTTACATATTTGATTTTCGACTATCGTCTCAGCCATTTTTCTTTATAAAATTAAAAAAATTATAATTTTCTAAATATTTACACTTATTTTGCCGAATATTGATTTACTTTACTTATACTTTTGCAAAAATCTCTTTCTCTTCGCCTAAATCTCGCGCCGACGGCGTGATAATTGTTTTTGTCGTCGTATAAATTTTCTCGCCGTTTTCAATCGCCCTTTTTACATCGTCCTCACTGACAAAATCAACCGTTTTAGGTTTCGCGCCGTTAGTTTTATTTTTCGTCTTCAATTCGTGAATAATTGTTTTTACAGGACTTTCGTGTTTTAATTTTTGAATTTCGACTGATTGATTTTCAATGCTTGATTCCCGATTCTCAACTTCACTTGGTTTTTCAGCAAGTTTTTCACTCAAAAACTTATCTACAATCGCCGCAATTTCTTCGCGTTTTATGTTTCGTTCTTTGTCCTTTGTCTTTCGTCCTTCATCTGCGGCAACATTCAAATTTTGACTTGGGAGAATGTTCCGACTTTGAACTTTGGACTTTGGACTTTGGACTGAACGAGTTTCAAACGCCACACGCTTAATGTCCATCAGATGAATCGGCGAAACATTGTCCGATGTTACATTTCCGCCCCACGAACCACATCCCAATGTCATTGACGGAGCTAAATCGGTTGAAAATCCGATTGCGCCGTGCGTCGTCGGTGAATTTATCACAACGCGCGAGGCAGGCATTTGTTCGCCGTAGCGAATCGCGGCTTCTCGTGACTGCGTGTGCATTCCCGCCGTGTGTCCCATTCCGCCGAACTGCAAAATTTCTTCGCACCGATTTGCGCCCGCAGCGATGCCGTCGGCGACAAAAAATGCTAATGTCGGCGAAAGTTTTTCGATTGACCACGGAAAATCGCGCCCGACTCCGCCGCAATCGGCGATTAAACAGCGCGTTCCGTTCGGAATCGTAATTCCAGAGAGATTGGCAATGTATTCGGCGGATTTTCCGACGATTTTCGGATTCAAAGTTCGATGTTCGGTCAGCAAAATTTTTCCGACGGCTTCCGCTTCCGTTTGATTTAAAAAATGTCCGCCCTGCGCTTTAAATTGTTCGCGGACTTCATTTTCAATCGGCGCATCAACAACCACCGATTGTTCGGAGGCGCAAATCGTTCCGTTATCGAAACAAGTCGAAGTCAAAATATCGCTGACGGCTTTGTTTACATCGGCAGTTTTTTCAATAAAAACCGGCACATTTCCCGGTCCGACACCGAATGCCGGTTTGCCCGAAGAATAAGCGGCGCGAACCAGACCGATTCCGCCCGTTGCCAAAATTACCGCCGTGCGTTTGTGCTTCATCAAAGTTTCCGTGCCTTCGATGGTCGAAGCGGACAAACAATAAATCGCGTCCGGCGGAAGTCCTTCTTTGACAGCGGCTTCACGCATTATTCGCGTCGTTTCCGCAATACATTTTGCGGCTGACGGATGCGGCGACAAAACAATCGAATTGCGCGATTTGATGGCGATGATAATTTTGAAAATTGCTGTTGAAGTTGGATTGGTCGAAGGAATAATCGCTGCGACAACACCGCGAGGACTGGCGATTTCGACAATGCTTTCGGTTTCGAGGATAACGCCGACGGTTTTCATATCGCGGAAGTAATTCCAAACGTCTTCCGCCGCAAAGCGATTTTTTTCACGTTTGTCCGCCGCAATTCCGAAACCTGTTTCTTCGTTTGCCATCGCGCCCAAACGCGCCGATTCCGCCAGCGCGGCATTTGCCATCGCTTCACAAATCCGGTCAATTTTCGTCTGGTCAAATTTTGCAACCGTTTTGAAAGCCAGATGTGCCGAATCTACGGCATTTCGAGCTTCCTGTTGTGAAATTAAATCTCTATCGTCCATTTTTTAAGAGTCTTGAGTCTTGAGTATCAAGACTTGAGTCAAGAAAATTTCTTTCGACTCAGGACTTAATACACAAGACTCAAGACTTATTTATTCTTTGATTT
>JBDTSO010000139.1:0-7655 GCA_039931085.1 Acidobacteriota bacterium
AAATCCTTATCGCCGAGCGCAGTTCTCATAATATTTCGCCCGATGCGCCCGAAACCGTTAATTCCTACTTTAATTGCCATTTTTTAAATTTTCTCCTATATATATTTGTATGATAAAAATTTGAAGATAACTTATCTCTACTAAAAGTTCAAAGTTTCACATCTTTACCAAGTATAAACGATAGTTTGAAATTTAGTTAATCTTTGCCGGATTCAAATAAATGAAACAATCAAAAACTTTTCAGCGTAGAAAAACATTGAGTTTATCATCATTTATTTTTATTTATTTCAAAAACTCGGAGTCATCGTCTAATGAAACTAGCAAAGCGTTTTATTTTTTTATATTGTTTAACTATTTTAATATTCGGCTTTAACGCTGTGAAAACTTTTGCACAAACAGAGGATTCAAAGCCGCAGGTTGCAGCAAACAAAAGCGAAACGGAAAAAAAATTATCCGAAGAAGAAGCTGAAATTTTACCTGTCGTCAGCCCGAAAACTACTGAAAAAACCGCGAATAATTATTCAAATATTTTAAATCGAGCCGGTGTGCAGACAACGCAGACTTTGCCGCTTTCGCTCAATGAAGCGATTCGTAAAGCGTTGGAAAATAATAACAGCATTGAAGTTGCGCGTGATGATGTCAGATATCAGGAAACGCAGCTGCGTTCGATTTTGGGAAATTATGATCCGGTTGTTTCCGTATCTCCGACGTTTTCGAGAAGTTCGACAACCGGCTCAACATCTTCCAACGATTTTCGGCTCAATGCCGGGTTAGACAAATTAATTCGTCCCGGCGGCGGCAGAATCAGTTCGTTTTTCAACAACAGTCAAACCGGTAGAAATTCGCAGAACAATACGACGTTTAATCAAACTTCGTCGCTCGGAACTTCCGCCAGCACGACTTATTTCAGCAGCGTCGGCATCAATTACACACAGCCGCTTTTTCGTAATTTCGGAGTTGACAACACGCGGCGGCAGATAAAAATCCAGCGCAAAAGATTGCAGCAGTCCGATGCTGATTTCCGCCGTCAGACGATAGAAATTATTACGCAGGTGCAGCGGGCTTACTGGGATTTGGTGTTCGCTTTGCGCGATCAGCAGAATCGTCTGGCAAATCTGAATTTATCAAAGGAAAATCTTCGGCAGGTCGAGGCGAAAATCGAAGCGGGCGCGGCGGCTCCGTTGGCGCGTGCCGAAGTCGCCACCGAACTCGCCAACCGCGAAGGCGACGTTTTGCTGGCGACGCAGCAGGTTTCAGTTACCGAAAACACTTTAAAAACGCTTCTTCTGCGCGATCCGACTGCGCCGGAATGGTCGCAGTCGCTTGTTCCGGTTGATAAACCCGTAATTACCGACGAGCCGATTGTCGTCGAAGATGCCGTTAAAGATGCGATTGAAAACCGCCCGGAACTGAGCCGGCTGCGCCTGCAAAAAGAAATTAACACGATTGATGTCGGCTACTTCAAAAATCAAACAAAACCGCAAATTGATTTGGTATCTTCCTTTTCGCTCGGCGGTCTGGCGTTATCCGGCGGAAATTTGTCAAACACGGCAGCTTTTCCGATCATTGTTCCCGGCGTGACGACAAACGCCAGTTCGTTTCTGCTTTCACAGATAAATGTTCTGCGAGCCGCGCAAAATCCCGCACTTCCGCCGCTTAGTTTGTCCGACATTCCGACGGTTACGCCGCAGGGTTCGCCTAGTTTTTTGAGCGGCGGTACATTTCAATCTTTGGGAAATCTTTTTCGCGCCGATGCGCCCAATTATTCGGTCGGCGTGACGTTTTCATTTCCGCTCGGAAACCGCACCGCCAAAGCGAATTTGGCGGGCGCGAAAATTCAGCAGCAGCAAACCGACGCTTCGATGCGCCTCCAGGAACAAACCGTCGTTTCCGAAGTCCGCAATGCCGTGCAAGCGGTTGAAACCGCGCGACAAAGAGTGTTTACGGCACGTCGGGCGGTTGAGAACGCCGAAATCCAACTCGCCGGCGAACAAAAACTTTTTGAAGTCGGACGCTCGACCACATTTCTGCTTTTCCAGCGCGAAAATACGTTGACTAATGCGCGAAACTCGGAAATTCGCGCCGAAACCGATTACAACAAGTCATTATCCGATTTACAAAGAGCGACTTCGACCACTTTCCGACTCAATAATATCGAAGTTGATTCACCAATAAACAAATAAAAGGTAAAGGCGAAAGTAGGAAAATTTAAGACTTGAAATAATATTTTCAATTTACATAACTAAAAACATTTTTCTTACTTTCGCCTTTACTAAAACGCCCACCATCCTCTGAAGAATTGAATAGTGAAAACAGCGAGGAACAGAATTGACCAAACCGTAAAAAACACATTCATCCACCAATTTTTGACAGCTAAAAATCCCGCCAGAATAAATAACGGAAACAACGAGAGCGTGTAGCGCGGAACGCTTAGAACAAAAGAAGTGCTGACAAAAAGAAGCCAATTTCCGATCATCCAAACGCGGTAGGAGTTTCTCAGGTAACGCCAGCCTATAATTGTTGCGAACAATCCGATGCAAACAAAAAGAAATTCCTGCACACCATACATTTGCGCGTCAACCGGTTTATTGTTGTAAATCTTTTTAAAAGTTTCCCAAATGCCTTCCCACGGAAATCTAAAATATCTGTACCAGTGTTCACGCTGATACGTCATAAACATCGTCGGATTTCCGGTAACATAGTAATTTATCGCCAAATAAATGCTGAAACCGAACGGAATAATCAATAATGCCAACCACTTTCGATTAAGTTTTTTGTTTTCTTGATATTCATTCCAAACTTCAAATGCGAGCGCAGGAAACAAAAGCAAACCGTTGATGCGCGTCAAACAAGCCAAGCCGCCCAAAATACCGGCAAAAATCCAGAATCTTTTACGGGCGGCGAGAAAACTTCCGATACACAAACTCAAAAAAAGGCTTTCCGTGTACGGAATGTGAAGAAAATAACTCGTCGGGAAAATAAACAAAAACAACACGGAAAACTGTGCGATTTTCTCCGAATAATCGAGGCGGACAAGTTCTCTGAAAACAAATCCGAGCGCAATTGTAGCAATGCCGGACACGATAAACGCGCTGATTAAATAATCTCTGAAGACGACTTGAAATAAAGCGATCAAAGCCGGGTACAACGGAAAAAAGACTATCAAAAACCTGTCTTCGCCAAAAGCCGTGTAACCGTTTTGTGCGATATTCAAATAATGAACCGCATCCCAACGATTCCAATTTGCAAAATAATTGTAAAATTTAGTTACCGGTTGGTCGGCGATAATTTGGAAACTTTGAACGGCAAAAGTAAGAATTAAAATTTTTGTGAGCAGAACCGTCGCTAAAACTTTACTGTTAATCCAAGCTGGCTTTTTGGGTTTTATTTTACTTTCAGTCATAAGAATTTTAGGTTGAGATTAGATAAATCATTATCTTTGGAAATCAAAAAAAGTAAAATGCGCCAAACTTAATTTTAAGTTTGGCGTGAAGTTTGCGACAATCTGTTTTGTGAAAATTTCCGCCGTCATTATCGCATATAACGAAGAAAAAAATATTGCCGATGCGATAACTTCAGTTGCTTGGGCGGATGAAATTCTGATAGTTGATTCGGAAAGCACTGACCGAACGAGAGAAATTTCCGAATCTCTCGGCGCAAAAGTTTTAGTCAAAAAATGGCAGGGTTTTTCTAAACAAAAACAGTTTGCGGTTGATAATGCCGTCCACGATTGGATTTTCAGCCTCGATGCCGACGAGCGCGTTTCCGCCGAATTAAAATCAGAAATTCTGCGATTAAAAAACACACTCGAAAACGAATTAGCCGACGGCTACAGAATTCCGCGTCTGACATTTTATATGAATCGCCCGATTCGACATTGCGGTTGGTATCCTGACTGGCAATTACGTTTTTTTAATCGGCGAAAAGGAAAATGGAAAGATGTTTTGATTCACGAATCCGTGCAGATGAATGAAAATGCTAAGGTTGAAAAACTAACAAAAGACATTTTTCATTACAGCGTGGAAAATGTTTCGCAGCATCACAAAATGATTGGAACACGCTACGCGCCGCTTGCCGCCCGCCAGATGTTTGAACGCGGAAAACGAACTTCCGCATTGAAAATTTACACCGCCGGATTAATCGCGTTTTCCCAAACATATATCTTAAAGGGCGGATTTCTCGACGGTTTGGCAGGATTTACCATTTCGCGCTTCGCCGCACATCACGCTTTTTTAAAACATCTTCTTTTATGGGAAATGCAAAAAAGTGAAAAGTGAAAAGTGAAAATTCCAGAAATTCCAGTTTTCACTTTTCACTTTTCGGTTTTCACTTTTACCGCTGCAACTATTAAATTTTTCCAAACATCGAACCTTGTGGTTTTCCAAAATTCTGCGATATATTAAACATTGTCTGTTTGGTTTCAGAGGTAAATTTTATGAAGAACTTATTTTGCATATTGTCCGCAATCGTCATTTTTTCCGCTGTCGCCTTCGCTCAAAAAGGCATTGATACGCAAACGGAAAAAATCAAACAGGAAGCGAGTCCAAACCCGCGGCAGTCGAATAATCCAACCAACAATCCAACATCTCGTGCTATTGATTTTGGAAAAGGCAAAACAAAAGAACGTCAGCCGCTGGCAAATCCGTATCGGCTCAATGCCCGGCGCGACGTTTTAATCGGCGACATTACCGATGTTCTGAAAGAAAAGAAAATTATTATTGATGAAGCCGCTTCAAGAATGAAGGACGGGATTATTGTTACCGAACCTTTTATTTTCGCCAAAGGTGCCGTCATCACGCGCAACGAACTAAATCGTTACGCGAACCTGCCGAATTCGGACACAATTTGGACGCGCGGACGCTACACTTTAACTGTCGAAGTCCAATCAATTGACGGCGTTCAAAACAATGTTTCCGTGACGGCAAAGGTTGAAGGACGCTCGGAAAACGGTTTGCGTTCCGAATGGACGACTTTGCAAAGTTCGGGTGCGGCGGAAGACGAATTTTTGGTGAAGCTGGTCGGTATGATTACCGGAATTTCGCCTGACGCTCCGGTTGATTACCAGTAAAAAGTTTTTAGAAGTAAAATATGTTTTTCAATTTTTTTCGTTTAGTTTTTGCAGTCTTGGTGGTTTCGACGGCGGTCGTCTGTGCCAACGCGCAGTTTCCCGACACTGTTCCAAAAAAAGAAGATTTGCCGAAATCCGTTGAAGAAACATTAGCCAAAGGACGAATTGAGCGCGAGAAAAAAGATTACGAACAATTAATCGAACGCGGTGAAGAAGCCGCAAAGATCAGTTCCGAACTCGGCAATTCTTTCAACAAACAAAAAAAACTTTCTTCCGACGATCAAAAAAAACTTGATCGCTTAGAAAAACTCGCAAAAAAAATCCGCAACGAACTCGGCGGAGATGACGACGACGCTAATGTTGAAGACAAACCTTCTTCAATATCCGCCGCTATTAAAACTTTGCAGGAAACAACTTCAAATTTGGTGGATATGATAAAGAAAAATACCCGTTACAGCGTTTCCGTAGCGGCAATCGAAAGTTCAAACGCGATGCTCAAAATTGTCCGGTTTATTCGATCCGGCAATTGATCTGTTCAATTTTATGATAAAACTCAGTCCGAAATTTTTAATTTTGCTTTTAATGTTCGGCTGTTTGTTACTACCTGTTTTCGCTCAAAATGAAGATGAAGTCATAAATATCGAATCTTCAGTCGTCATCTTAAACGCCGCCGTCAGCGACACCGGCGGCAGAACCGTTTCAGGATTAAAACAAACACAGTTCAAGGTTTTTGAAGACGGAAAAGAGCAGAAAATTGATTTTTTTCAATCCGAAGAAACTCCTTTCGCCGCTGTTATTTTGCTCGACACATCCGGCAGTATGGAAACCCGCGTTTCGATGGCGCGTTCCGCCGCGATAAATTTTCTGGACGGATTGCGCCCGGATGATGTCGCCGCGATTTATAATTTCGATTCAAAAGTTAAGCTCGTTCAGGATTTTTCCAACAGCCGCGATATTACGGAGAGAATTTTCGATTTAAAAGCGGACGGTTATACGGCTTTAAACGACGCAGTTTACCAAGCCGCGCATGAACTCGGCAAACGGGCGGAAAAACGTAAAGCGATTATCGTGCTTTCCGACGGCGCGGACAACAAAAGCGGGCGTTCCGCCGACAAAGCCTTAAAAGCTGCGCTCGCCGAAAATGTAACAATATATACGGTTGATATGTCGGCGATTGACACCGGCGGGCGCGAGCGAATGCAAAGTCAGGGCGCGCTGAAAAACTTCGCGGAAAAAAGCGGCGGTTATTTTGTGGCAATTCCGGGCGGCGCGGCGATGCGCGACGCTTTCAAAGGTATTGTCGAAGAACTCGGCACGCAATACACGCTCAGTTATCAGCCCTCAGACACAAAAAAAGACGGCAAATGGCGATCAATCGAAGTGCGCGTCGCGCGTCCGAATCTCAATATCAGAACGCGCAAAGGTTACAACGCGCCCAAAGAAAAATGATGGATGTGAAATCACATCCATCATTTCAGGTTATTAAATTACCGAAAATTTGTTTACTTTAAACTCGGCTTTTTGTTTTTAGCAGAAGTTGTTCCGTCGTCAAAATTTTCGTCGCCGCCTAAAACAAAAGTTAGAACCATTACGACTTTATATTCTTTGATACTTCCGCCATCAATTGCAACTTCCTGTTCCTTCACCCAAGCACCACGAATATTTTTGATTGTTTGCGACGCTTTTTTTATACCTTGGCTGATTGCGTCTTCAAAACCTTTGGTTGATGTTGATGAAATTTCGATATTTTTCGCTACTGACATATTTTTTTCTCCCTGATTGTTTATTTGTTTCTTACAGTCACTTCAAATTTTGAAAGTTTCCTCCTCGTCCTCATTTTCAGCATCGTCGTGAATCAAATTTCCGCTTTCGTCAATTGCATCCTCGTCAATTAAATCTTTTTGCGGCGTTTTCCTGCCCGGCTGCGGCGCGTGTTCCGGGTGTTCACCGACCATTTCCAGATTTTCTCCCTTGTGTTCGTCTAAAACCTTTTTGTCGTGGGCAATATCTCTTTCGTCCGGCATTTTTATTTTCTCCTCAATTTAACTATACAAAAATTTAAGTATTCGACGTTGTTGATTGTATCAATCAATATGCGACAAATCCAATTTCACTTAACAAAATCCGACATGCAATTATTTTCGAGCAACAGACGAATAATAAATATCGTTCCGTTATTCGGTTCGGTTGATATTGTCGCAAATTGTTAAAACTAGATTGTTTCGTAATCCTTTTCTTCCTCGTTAATCAAGTAAGGAGTAACAGTCGGTTTATCCAAATCTTCTTCCAAAACTTTCGCAATTACCGGCAAACTCAAACTGCGCGTCTTACCGATGCTTGGAACTTCTTTGCCTTTTGCATAGACGGCGTGGCGACCGTTTTCTTTGTACCATTCGGAAAGCGATGCGGTTTTATTCATTTCCTCGACGATCTGCCGCCAGCCGACTCCGGTATTGTAAGCGCAAAACGAAATTTCGCCTTCCTGTGTGCCATAAGGAATAACGCACATTTCGGTTCGGCGAAAATCGTAGTTGAACAAATCCTGAAACCACATTCCTTCAACGCACAAAACGCGCCACATATCTTC
>JBDTSO010000140.1:0-7647 GCA_039931085.1 Acidobacteriota bacterium
CGCGGCAGAAATCACAGCCCGAAGCGTGTTCGAGTTGTCCTTTGCATTCGGGACAACTGCCGATCAAATTGCCCATTTTTGTTTCCTTTTCAGTGGATTCAACGCTTTCCGCCTTGCTGATTTGTCTTTCCGACGCGGGCATATTTTTCAAACGCCGGTCAATCAGCAACAGACATTCGGCGACGGCTTGTTCGGGCGATGTCAAAAGGCGTTCATTAAACCAGACGGCGTGTGTCGCGGTAACTTTGTTCAAACTTCGCGCCACTTCCTTGACATCGAAACCGCCGCGCAGCATTTTTGACGCGAGCAATCCAACACCTTCGGAAATCGGACCGGTCGCAAAAACCTCCATCACGCATTCGCCGTTATGATTGACCGTGACGTAAAGATTCGCGCCGTCAAACGGAATGCGCCACGTCGAACCTTGAAGCTCGCGCGGGCGTTCGATGTGAGCGGTTTCACTTTTTGGACTGTTTTTAGTTTCGGCTTTGAAGTCATTTGCGCTTTCAATCGTTTCCAGTTCGTTGCATTCGCCGACGGCGATTAGTTCGACATTTTCCGATTTCTTTTCTTCGGCTTTCATCGAAGTCAAAACCTGACCTTCGCGCGAACCGTCGCGGTAATACGAAACGCATTTGCAGCCTAAATCTTTCGCCAGACGATAAAGTTCGTCAACCGATTCAATCGTATCGTCTTTCGCGCCGTTGCAGGTTTTCGACACGGAATTGTCAACATTGCGCTGTGCCGACGCGAGAACCTGAACGTGCTGTTTTGACGTGATGTTTAACGCCGAAATAAAATACGGCGGCAGTTCGCTTTCGTGGTCAACGACATATTGCGCCGCGTATTTTATTGATTCTTCGTCGGTTTGATCAATATCAATTCCCAAAGTCTGCGCCGCCAATGTATGAACATAAGTGCGCGTTCCAATCGTGTCTTGACGAACATAAGCCCACGAAAAATTCGGTTCACAACCGGAAGAAGTTTCGGCAACGAGAGAAATCGTTCCCGTCGGCGCAATTGTCGTCGTTTCATAATTGCGCGGCGTTAAAGGAGTGTCGTGCGAAATGCCGATTTCGTTATACAAAAATTTGGCGTAAGCATCACGATTCGCTTCAAATTCGGGGAACGGACCTTTTTCTGCGCCCAATTTAAGCGACGCTTTCCACGATTCACGGCGCACAAAACCCATCACTTTGTCCATCAAATCAATCGAATCGAGTTCGCCGTACGTGATTTGCAGTTTCAGACACAAATCCGCAAAACCCATAATTCCAAGTCCGACCGGACGAGTTCTTTTAACGACATCATCAATCGAATCGAGCGGAAAATATCCGGCATCAATCACGTTGTCGAGAAACTGAATACTCAACTGCGTCGCCCGCGCTAGGCGTTCCCATTCGATAGATTCGTCCGGGTTTGTGCCGTCGCCGCTCTCTTTGTAAAACTTCGACAAATCAATACTGCCGAGGTTGCACGAATTTGAGAAATGGAGGAACTGTTCGCCGCAATTTCGATTGCAAACGTATGAAAACATTAACTTTCCGCTTTCAGTAAACGATTCAAAACCGCCGATGAAGAAGTTGTGAAACTCGTCCACCGTGCCGTTATAGACGGTTTGTTTGCCGTCAAATTCAACCGAAACGACTTTGTGATTGGTCATTGAAGCGGCTTCTTTCAAAGATGCGTAGGTGCGAAACGGACTTGTTTTTCTGGAAATCTCGAAACTGATTCCTTTTGCTTTACACGCCTCTATCCAATCTTTCTTGTTTATTTTGCCGTTAAATTGACATTCTAAAAATACTTCCACTTGTTCCGATCTGAGTTTGACTTTTCTTTTCTCGTGTCCGGCTTTCACATTAGCGATTCTGTCAGCTTCCCAATTCGGCACGGTGTTTCGATAAGAATTCAAAGCGCAAACTGATGAGCAAATGCTCCTTTCACGGTGAAACGGTATAGTTACGAAAGACGCGCCGCAAACTTCGCAGTTTTTATTGATGTGAACACACCCTTCAATAAATACGCAATCATAGCCTTGCGCCGTCAAATCCAAATAAAGCCGGACGGAACGTGGGTCTTTGTCAAAATGTTCCAACCCGAGTTCCGCCGCCGCCCATTTTGCCAAACCGAGAACACCGCCCAAATGGTCGTTGCGCCATTTAGAAAATTGCGTCGGCAATCCGCGTTTTCCGGCATATTTTGCCCATTCTTTTGCTGAAAATCTGCGCCCGATTTGTTTGGTTAATTCCAACGCGCAAGTTTTTAAGTCTTCGTTGCTGAATCCGCTGAATCTGCCGTTTTTCTCGCCGCTTGTGGCGACAGACATATCTTGGCGATATTTTGTCCATTTTTCGTCGCTCCATTCGGTTTGAGCGCGAACCATCGGATTATTTTCACCTTTCATCAAATCGCCGTGCAGACGGTTATGGTCTTCGACGGACATAATCTGCAAGTTTTCAGGTCTATTGTTGCGCCCGTTGAAGTCTTTGTGATGAACGACGTGCCGTGCGGGAATCCTTTCTAAATTTTCGTGAAATTGTGCAATCAGCCGATGTTCGCCTATACTGGTTTTTTGCCCGCCGTTATTAACCCAAATATAATCTTGAGTCGGTGCATTATCTATCGGAAACATTTCGTGAAGCGAAGAATAAAAGCGCGTCATAATATGCAGACTGTCGCCTTTCTGTAATTCATCAACCCGTTTATAACCGCCCCCTCTAATCAAAAGTTTATGATTTGCCGTCGCTCTGACGATTGAACCATCGTCGAGAGTTACTTTATAAACCGGCTCGAATCCGGTAATTCTAGGATTACGCATCGTGCGAACGACAATTTGACCGCGTTCATTTAAGGCATAAACCGGAACATCTTCTCCCGCATCGGCTAATTCTTTAATCGGAACATTGCCGCGTCC
The DNA here is from genome assembly GCA_039931085.1 of Acidobacteriota bacterium. GTDB lineage: Bacteria > Acidobacteriota > Blastocatellia > Pyrinomonadales > Pyrinomonadaceae. The sequence goes on from JBDTSO010000140.1 coordinate 2,915, forward strand.
GTCAGCTACCGCGACTAATGTTTCGGCGGTAACGCATGGATTACTCGCGTAAATTGCGCCCATCGAATTCATCATATGGTTATGACGATTTACCTGATCAATAAAAGCGATTCCCGGTTCGGCGTATTTATGAGCCGAGGCGATAATGCGATTCCAAATGTCCGGCGCGTAAATCATTCCTTCCGTCGGCGGATGTTCGATTGTGCAGTCCGATAAATCGGCAGTTTCAAAAGCGAGTTTGTCGGCAAAAGTTACAGTTTCACCGTCGGGACGACGATAAATTGCATAATCCGTTCCGGTCAGCGGATCGAAAACGGGCTGTATCCATTTCTCGTCTTCAAATGAGGTTTGAAACCATTCTTTGTTGTCAACAGCTTCCATAAATTTATCGGTAACATTGACGGAGATATTAAAATTAGTCAGCGAATGCTGGTCGTTTTTCGCGTGAATGAAACGCAAAACGTCTGGGTGCGTTACGCGCATCATTCCCATATTCGCGCCGCGCCGCACGCCGCCTTGTTTGACGACTTCGGTCATCGTGTTGACGATGTTCATAAACGAAACCGGACCGGACGCGACACCGCGCGTCGAATTGACCATCGCGCCCATCGGACGGATAAATTCATAAGTCATTCCCGTACCGCCGCCGGTTTGATGAATCGTCGCGGCGGATTTGGCGTGTTCCATAATGCCGTTGATCGAATCCGGCACGTTCAGAACAAAACAGGCGGCAAGCTGTCCTTTTGGTTTTCCGGCATTTACCAAACACGGCGTATTCGGGACGAATTCGCGGTTGAGCATTATTTCCGTCATCGAATTATAAAAATAATCTCTTTCAATCGAATCTTTTTCGGCAGTTGCGACGTGACCGACGACGCGGCGCACGATGTCGTCCCAAGTTTCGAGCGGTTCGCCTTTCGCGTCTTTCAGCGAATAGCGTTTGCTGATGACCTTTTGACCGTTCAAACCGACCGGTTTGATTTCAAGTTTGCGGGAAGTTCCCGTGCCGTTTCCGTTCGATTTTCCGTTTTTAGCGACAACATCAGCCACCACAGGCTCAAAGACTGTACTCATTGAATAATCTCTCCTCACATCTTTAATTGAAAGACAAATTTTATTTTATAATTTTAGCGTTTTTATCCGTTTTTTGCATCAAAAAATGCGAATATGGAAGAACTGCTTCTGAAATTTAACTTGAGAATTCGAGTTCGGTTTTTTCTTCGGTTTTTCTCTCAAGTGAAAAGAATATAACCGAATTCAAATTGTGTTGTCAACAAAAAAATGCACAATATATTGTGGCTGTCACAAAAATTTAACCCAAATGTCGCGTAACTTAAAGTAAAACCTTAACTTTTGCCGAATAAAAAAATTATAAAATTAAAATAAATTTTCGTGAGCGAAGAAGTTTGACTTTTAAGTGCAAATTTGTCGAAACTATTATTATGGACAAACTCATGACCGGAACAGCCGCCGACGGAACAGTGCGATTTATGGCGGCAATCACGACCGACATCGCCAACGAAGCGATGCGCCGTCATCAAACTTCGCTGACCGTAACCGCCGCACTTGGGCGCGTGATGACCGGAACGCTTCTGCTCGGCGCAAGTCATAAAGAATTTGATCGTTTGACTGTCAAAATCGAAGGTGAAGGCGCGGTCGGCGGCATCATCGCCGAAGCGGACAAACACGGAAACGTGCGCGGTTATGTGAAAAATCCAAACGCTGAACTGCCGCCGAATAATAACGGAAAATTCGATGTCGCGGGAATTGTCGGCAAAGGAATGTTTTACGTCATCCGCGAATCGGGTTTTGAAATCGGTCTTCACCGCGAACCTTACGTCGGTTCAGTTCCGATTGTTTCGGGCGAAATTGCCGAAGATTTTGCTTATTATCTGGCAAAATCCGAACAAATTCCAGCCGCTGTTTTATTAGGTGTTTTGATGAGCAGTTCGGCGGAAAATTCCGCCCCCTTCGTCAAAGCATCGGGCGGCGTGATGCTGCAAATGCTGCCGGGCGCAAACGAGCATATTATTACAATGATTGAAGATACGATCAATCACGCGCCGCATATCACGAGTGCCATCAGCGAAGGTGCAAATGCGGAAGACCTCGTAAAATTAGCGTTGGGCGAGGTTGATTTTGAGATTTTAGAAGAAAAAGAAGTCAAATTCGAGTGCAATTGTTCGTTTGAACGCGCCGTTACGCTGATTTCATCGCTCGGACGCGAAGAAGTCGCGTCAATGCTTGCCGAAGACAAAGGCGCGAAGATGACGTGCGGTTTTTGCAACGAACTCTACACGCTCGACGAAGCGAATTTACGGGAAATGCTTGATGCCGAAACAACTTAAAATTTACGGGAAATTTATAAAATGAAAGAAGATTACACGGATTTGATTTACATTATCAGCAGTATTTTAGCGATGCTCCTCTTTTCCGTATCGCTTTTCCTTTACTTGTTTTATAAACAGATCAACATTTATTTGGTCGTCTTCGGATTGTTGATGCTCGGTGTCGGATTTATTACCAAAAAACGAATAGATATGTCCGGCAAAAATTAGTTTTAAAACTTTTCTCATCGCAAACTCTCTGCAACAAAACTCTTCTTTGCGCGTGATTTCGCTGTATTATTGTCTATACAATTATGAAAATATGAAAAAATTCAAAATAAAAACTTACGTCGGAATCTTCACGCTTTTGGTCATTTTATTTTCAACTTTTAGTGCTAATTCTCAATCAACCGACAAATTATTACAGTCAAACAAAATCGAAACTGCCCAAACCGCCGTTGAAAAGTTGCGCGAACTTTACCAAAACCGTGATTACGAAAGCGGATATGAAATCGGACAAAAACTAACCGCCCAATTTCCCGAAAACATCGAACTGCAATCGTGGTTTATCGTCAATATGGCGCGAAACGAAATGAGCAAAGAAGCCGTCGAAGCCGCCGAACAATTAGTCGAAAATAACAAGGAAAATGCTTGGGCGCAATTTGCCGCTGCTAATTCTTATATTCGTAATTTGCAAAAAGAAGAAGCCGCGTCCGCCAGCCGAAAAGCGTTGGAACTCAAGCCCGATGACGAAGAATTTATACTGCTTTTCGGTTCTTCGCTGTTGATGCAAAGAAAATACGATGAGATTTATGATTTGCTCGATAAAAATTCATCAAAAATAACAGATAAATCGCGCCTTTTGGTGATGAAAGCCGAAGCGCAATATCGGCAGGCAGTTGACGGCGAAAAAGACGAAGGGAAAAGAAAAGTCAGCTTTAAAAACTTTGCCAAAGCGCAGGAAATAAGTCCGAATTCGGTCAATGCCAATTACGTTTACGGCGTTTATCTGATTTACGATAATCGTTACGCCGAAGCCTATCCGCCGCTCAAAAAAGCCGCCGCGCTTTCGCCCGAAGTCGCGCATATTCGGCGTGATTTTTGGAAAACGATTTTAAATGGACAACCGACCAAAAGCGAAGAACGTAAAAAAAGCGAAGTCATCGCGGATATAAACAGTTTTATAAAACTGCGCCCGGATTCGGTGAAAAATCTAGAAATAATTTCCGGTTTTTGCAATGATTTCAATTTGCCGGACAAAAAACAGGAAATTGACGCGCTTATTCTCAAACAATTTCCGCAGTCAGCGCAGGCGGAACGAATCTTAATTCGGCACATCAGAAGGTTCGATTATATCGGTGAAGACAAGAAAATTGACGAAAAAAAGCGGGCGCAACTTATTCAAATACTGAGAGATTTTATCAATCGCCCGAATCATTTCAACAACGATTATTTCAGCGAAGCCTACGATAATCTTTTTTTTCACATCAAGGAAAACAAAAACATTTCGGACGCGGAACTCCTGCAAATTGCCGAAGAAATTAACGATTCGCAACAATTTGCACCGGACAAAATATATTCAATGATTGTTGCGGCATTTATTGATCGAAAGATGTTTCGTGAAGGCGAAAAATTTGTCAATTTCGGCTTTGAAAAAGTCAAAAGGGAAAGCGAAGCACAGCGCGATTTTATAAAAGATGAAGAACAAATCAAACAAAATCTCGATGAAATGAACGCCGATCTACATAGCGTCAGCGGTTGGCTTTTGTTCAAAGAAGGGAGTTTAGACGAAGCCGAAAAAGAACTCGAAACCGCCGTCAAACTTTACAATCAGGATTTGGTCGCTTTTAATCGTTTAGGGCAAATTTACGAAGCGAAAAATAGATTAAATGAAGCCGAAGATGCTTATATTAAAGGATTTGCTTCATATCCGTCGGCAAATGAATTGAATCGAAAATCAATCGAAAACCTTTACGAAAAACGCAATGGAAATTCAGAAAATTATGAAAAATATTTTGAAAAAGTAAAAATAGTCGAGCGCGAAACTAGAAAAAATCGCATCATTTCCGCGAAAATAAAAGATGCGAAAAACATCACGCCTTTTACCTTGAAAAACTTGGATGCCAAAACAATTTCGTCGGCGGATTTAAGCAGTAAAGTCATTGTCATCAACATTTGGGCGTTGTGGTGCGCTCCGTGCGTTCGGGAAATGCCTGAACTTCAGGAACTTTACAAAAAATATGCGGGCGACAAAGACGTAGCGATTTTGACGATAAATGACAATGATGATTTGGCAAAGTTAAAGAAATTTATGACTGATAAAAAGTTCGATTTTCCGGTCTTGCGTGATGAAAAATATCTCGAAGATGTCGGAATCAATGCCTTTCCGACAACGTGGTTTGTTGA
>JBDTSO010000141.1:0-7584 GCA_039931085.1 Acidobacteriota bacterium
AACAATTGGCGTTTCGGAATTATTTCCACAATGAATTGATATTATTCGCCGAAACATTTTGCGTTTAGTGTTCGATTGTTTGATAATTCCAAGTTAAACATAATTGCAAAAGTCGGATGAAAAGTTTTTATTCATGTAAAGAAAAAGATTATGATGTGGCTTGAAAACGGCGATATACTCGCTTCAATCGGTGAATTTTTGGCGGAAGATTTGGGGCGCGGCGATATTACAACGCAGTCAACCGTGCCGCCGGACGTGCGAGGAATGGGAAAATTTCTGGCAAAAGAAGATTTGGTCGTGTGCGGTTTAGAAGTCGCCGAAGCGGTTTTCGCGCATCTCGACCCGGAAAATGCCGAAATTGACGCGACGGTTTCCGAAGGCGATGAAGTAAAATCGGGAACAATTTTCGCTACGCTAAAAGGTTACGCTGATATTTTGCTTGGCGGCGAGCGTGTCGCGCTGAATTTGATGCAAAGATTAAGTGGTGTGGCGACGTTGACGCGGCAATATGTCAAAGCCGTCGAAGGAACACACGCGCAGATTATTGACACGCGCAAAACTACGCCCGGATTGCGAATGCTCGAAAAATACGCCGTTACAGTCGGCGGCGGCAAAAATCACCGCTACGGTTTGGACGACGGCGTTTTGATAAAAGATAATCACATTGAATTGGCGGGTGGCATCACCGAAGCGATTACGGCGGCAAAGTTAAAGGTCGGACATCTCCACAAAATCGAAATTGAAATCAGCAACTGGGCGCAGCTTCGAGAAGCGATTTTAGCGGGTGCGGATATTGTAATGCTCGACAATCAAACGCCGGAAGAAGCGGAAAAATTGGTCGAAATGGCGCGAAATATGAATCCGAATGTTTTATTGGAAGCGTCCGGCGGAATGAATCTTGACACCGTGCGTTCGTTTGCCGAAGCCGGCGTTGATATGATTTCAGTCGGACGCTTGACGCATTCGGCAAAGGCGGTTGATATTTCTTTTAAAATTCAGACGATGTGAGCAGGAAGGCAAAGATGAAAAGTAATTGTTCACACCATTTTTGAAGTTAACTTAACTCCAGTCTTGCTAAGAAACAAAAATAAGAATTTACCACAGATGCACACTGATAAAAACGGATAAAAACAAGATAAAGCCAAAAAAAATTGAATAAATTAATGATTTATCCGTCTTTATCATCTTCAATCAGTGTGCATCTGTGGTAAAACCAGTATCAATTTTCTAATCAAGACTCAGGTTAGCTAACGATTGATAACCTTAACGTCGCGTTCGCTGACGATTCTCCAACCGTCGTCGGATTTTACCCATTGCAATTCTTGAATCACTTCGCCGCTGCGACTTTGCTGTCCTTGCTTGATGTCATATTTTTTTCTAAATCGCATAGTCGCTTTTTGACCGTCGGGACTTAAAGTAATGTCCGGTTTTCCCGTTTGAATATCAACTGCTTCGGCGCGTGAAAAAATGCGGTTCTTTTCAGCCCGCACCGCGTCTTGCGAAGCGTTTCGCGTCAGGTAGTAAGCGTTAAGTTTCGGCGCGTAATAATTCATTTGCTGATTTACATCGCGCGAATTTGTAGCGGAAATCAAATTGCTGAGCGCGGAATTTAGTTCCGTCCGCGGCTTACCATTTGTCGCCGACGGCTTTTCACCAGCCACTTGCTCTTGAATCGGTTCGTTTTGCTGCGCCGATTCATTAGTTGTCGTTGTTTTTTTTGACGGCATTTGGTCAGGACGTTTTGACGTTGTTAAAGGCGTTTCTTCGATGGCGTTTGGCGCGGAATTTTGAGTTTTAGGTTCATCAGGCAAAGTGTTTTCCGCCGTATCGCTTGTGTCATTTAATGTATCGGAAGCCGTTTGAGTGGTTGGCGCGACAGTCATTGTCTGTTCGGAAACAGCCGAATGCTGCATCCGATTATAAAGAAGAGTTCCTAATAACACGGAAATCAGCACAGCTATTAAACCTGCGCCGACCAGCGCGGAGCGGTTTGTCCGCAAAGGTCGCCGCGGCACCGGAGTTTCGTTAGAATAGTTTGTAAAATTCGGCGCGACTATTTCCGCTTTTTGTGTATCTCTAATATTTTCGTCGGGGAAAACAAAACCTTCCGACTTGGTCAATTCCGTATCGGCTTTTTTTATTTTTACAATTATCGGCTTGGATTCAATCGGAATTTTGTCAACTTGATTTTTCTCGACAAAAATCGGTGTGTGTTCGCCCAAAGCAGGAATTTCGTCCGCTGTAATTTTGCCGGTTTGCGCGGAATTTATAGTGAATGGAATTTTTTCAGTCCGTTTCTTCTCGACGAAAATCGGACTCAATTCAAACGAGTCGGCAGTTAAATCTTCACTTTCAGCCGAAATTAATTTTGCCGGTAATGAATCAACGTCAGGCTGAGTTTTCGTAACGAAAACCGGCGCGAGTTCGCCCAACGCCGGCATTTCATTCATCGTCGTTTCTTCGTTTTGCTCGACATCGGATTCAAACGGAATATCATCAACCTGTTTTTTCTCAACAAGAATCGGGCTTGAATTAAACGAATCAAAATTGGTGTCCGAATTTTCAGACGAAATCGGTTCTGCCGTCAACGAGCCGGCTTTATTTTTCATAATAAAAACCGGCGCGAGTTCGCCTAAAGTAAGACTTTCATCTGCTGCATTTTCTTCGGTTTTTACGACATTTGGTTGTTCGGCAATCTCATTCGTTGCTGCTACATCAACATTATCAAGCGTAATCACTTCGTGCGGCGCGTTTTCTTCGACTGCCGATTCGGTAAATCCCGGCGCATCAGACGCAGCTTCATTCGACAGCAAAACTTGCGGTGTAGCCGGCAAATTTTCTCCCAACGGCAAAACAAGTTGAGCGATATGCCGCAGTTGCCGCGCAAAATTTCCCGTCTGCAAACGCGCCGCCGGTCTTTTTTGAAGCGATTCTTTGATGGTGTGCGTGAGCAATGCCCGAACATCGAAGCGTAACCGCGACAACGGTTGTTCATTAATTTGTCTGTCAGCGATTGCCGCAGAAGTCGGCGCGTCAAACGGCGAACGTCCACAAAGCATCTCGTAAAGCACAATGCCGAGACTGTAAACATCCGTTTGCGCGTCTACCGATCTTCCGGCAGATTGCTCCGGCGATAAATAGCGCAGCGTTTCAATTTTCGTTTCAACAGCAAATTTTCCGGCGGTAACTTGCTGTTTGATGCCGCCGAAATCAAAATTTTGCAGTTTGACGAATAATTGATTTTGCGGGTTGCGGGTGAGAACAATATTAGCCGGACTGACGGCGCGATGAATAATTCCGGCAGCGTGTGCCGCCATCAATCCTTCCGCCGTCTGCCGCGCGATTTTGACGGCTTCAGTTTCTGAAAGTGAACCGGTATTTCTCAATAATCCCTGTAAAGTTTTATCGCCGACAGATTCCGTTACAGTATAAAATTCGCCGCCGTCGAGCCATCCGGCTTCGTGAACGCGGGCAATGTTCGGATGATTAAGATTGACGGCGGCTTGAGCTTCGCGCTGAAGCGTTTGACGCGCCTGTTCGCCCGTGCCGATGATTGAGTTTTGTGCAATGATTTTGACGACAAAAGGCAGGTCGAGAGCGATATTCGTCGCCAGATAACTTTCTCCGACGGCATCACGCCCAAGCAGTGAATCGAGCCGGTAGTTCGGAATCATTTCACGAGTTCCCGTACGCTCCTTAATAAGAGTTCCGTGATTTTCGACACAAACTTCGTCGGTATCTTCGTAACAACGCTGACAAACAGAACAAGTTTTCATTTTATTCAACTCCAATTATTAATTAAATTAACTTTAATGTTTTATCGTTTGAGCCGAATCAATTTATAACTTCTAAATTCAACCGACTTAATTTCACTTTTATAGACGCTTTTTTTTGTCGGAAAAGTTGCAGATTTTATTTGAACGGGCTGATTATCGTGAATGAGAAAATGCGCGTACAAAACCTCGAACAACTAAACCATTTTAATAATTGACGCTCGACTCAATGTGAATTTGGCAATACAATTGAACGAATATGAATATCATTAAATTATTAGGCATTGCGGCAGGCGTTGCGGTTGCGGGTCTGGCAGGTTTGGCGATTACAAATCCGGGAAATGCGGCGGAAACGTCCGACGATGCGAAGGATGAAAGTCTGAAAACGCGCTATTATCAAGTGGATTTTCAAACTTTTATCGAAGAAACGAAAAAAATAATCCCGACGATGACAACTTACGGGCAAAATTGGAAATTTGGCGGCGGCGGCGGCGAAACCGGCAATGACGAAAGTCAACATCATTCTGAAACGATGATGGTTGAAGTTCCTGTTGCTTTTTTCATAGATGATTTGGAAATCAACGCGGTAAAAGAAGCAAATACGGACAAAATAAAAGTCAATTTACATTCAAAATCCCGCGTTGGGCAAAGTGATTTAGGAGAAAATAAAAGGCACGTTCTACAATTGTTAAAAGCATTGGATGAAAAATTCAATCGCTAAAACATCAATTGAAAAGTTAAAATCAGTGAAGAATCCGAACGAAAATTCCAGCTTAACGGCTTCTCGTAAAACAAATTTCTGTGAGCGATGAACGAAAAATAACCAACGCGCCGCTCGTCGGGGTTTTTATCAATGCCGGACTTGCCGCGATAAAAATTACGGGCGGCGTACTTGGCAACTCCGGTGCGCTCGTCGCCGACGGCATCGAATCGAGCGCGGATGTCGTCAGTTCGCTCGTCGTGTGGGGCGGTTTGCGAATATCGCTGAAACCCGCCGACGAAGATCATCCTTACGGACACGGAAAAGCCGAACCGCTGGCGGCAATTGCGGCGGCGGCGGCTTTGGTTATCGCGGCACTCGTGATTGTCGTCGAAAGCGTCAAACAAATTTTAACTCCGCACCAGACACCGCGCTGGTTCACGCTTTTTATTCTGGTCGGCGTTATTGTCGTCAAATTTGCTCTTTCAAAATTTGTTTCGCAAGTTGGAGAATCAGTTGAAAGCACCGCGCTGAAAACCGACGCGCTGCATCATTTTTCCGACGCGCTGACTTCTTCAGCCGCATTTATCGGTATTTCGATTGCGATCATCGGCGGCGCGGGTTACGAAAGCGCGGACGATTGGGCGGCACTCGCCGCTTGCGCCGTCATTATTTATAACGGCATAAGTTTATTTAGGGACGGTGTGAACGAAATAATGGACGTTGCTCCGACGAAAGAATATGAAGATAAAATAAGAATCGTCGCGCAAGCCGTCGAAGGCGTTCAAAATATCGAAAAATGTCGAATTCGCAAAAGCGGTCTGCATCGCTGGATTGACATTCACGTCGAAGTGGACGGTAATATTCCGGTTTGGAAAGGTCACGAAATCGGTCATCGCGTCAAAGACGCATTGCTTAATTCCGAACACGGCGTTGCTGACGTTTTGGTTCATATCGAACCGCATTAAATTTTATACCTGTGTTTCTTTTTCGGTTGCGGGAATTTCTTCGCTCGTCAAAGCCAGCATTTCTTCTGACGGTTTCAGAAACGGCAAATACCAAATTAAAACAGTCGAAAAAACTATCGCCATCGTGCAGGCGATTCCGCCTTCGATACCGTAATCGCCGCCGGTAATTTGTTTCGCGCCGAATTCCGAAACACGCAAAAGCGGCGCAGTCGTCAACTCCGTAATGCCGCTGACGGGCAAACCCAAAAACGCGCCCTGCACCCAATTCCACATCAAATGCAGCCCGAAAACGAACCACAAATTTCGCGTCTTCAAATAAGCGATGCCGAACCAAATGCCCGCCAACGCTGTGTTCAGTGTGGAAATATAGTTTGCGCTCGGATTTCCGAGATGCGCCGAGGCGAAAAACAGCGAAGTAAAAGCAATCGCCAGCCAAGCGAGTTTGGCGCGCGCGAAGGTTTGCAGCATATAACCGCGAAAAAATAATTCTTCGCCCGCCGCGCCGAGAACGAAAACCAAAAGCGAAACGCCTAACGTCAGCAAAATCGCCGATTGTCCGTTTTCCTGATTTAACTGAAACCGCAATCCGCCAAAAATCATTCCCACAAACGCGGCGAAAAGCAGCGAAACTGCGCCCAAAAGCAATCCAAAAATCAAATCTCTAAACCAATTTTTTGTGAACCAACAACCGAGTGCGCGAAATGGCAAACCTTCAAGAAATTTCCCGCAAAGCCAACCGACAAAAAGTGAAACGACCAGCAAAACAAAGTTCTGATTAATCAAAGAAAGCAAACTGTGTTCACCAAACCCGATTGGCAAAAAGTAAAAAATTTCCCTGACAGCCGCGCCGAAAGATGATGAAAAGACTAAAACCGTCAGCAGAAAAATCAAAAAACGCCAGCCGCTTCGCAAACGTCCGGTTTGATTGATAAAAATTTCGATCAAGTTCATTTTTCTCAAAATAAAAATTTAGAATTTGAATAAATTCAGTGAGATTTTGAGCATAACATTTTTGCTTTATAACGCCGAATAATAAATTGATTTTCAGTATTACTTTGGTTATACTTTTCGTTATGAAAACAGCAATTTCGGTTTCCGATGAAGTTTTTCAATTGAGCGAAAAACTCGCCAAACAATTAAAGGTTTCACGCAGCAAAATTTTTGCGATGGGCGTTGAAAAATTAGCGGAGGAATATGATGAAGAAGATATAATCGCCCGCATCAACGCGGTTTGCGAAAAAGTTGACACTTCACTCGATCCGGCAATCAAAAACTATCAGAGCCGCGTTATTCAGAGGGACAAATGGCAGTCGAACGCGGCGAAGTTTGGTGGGCTGATCTAGGCGAACCGCGTGGTTCGAGTCCCGGTTTTCATCGTCCCGTGTTGATAATTCAGTCCGATTATTTCAACAAAACGCAGATGAATACTCTGGTTGTTGCCATTATCACAACAAATTTGCGGTTGGCGAAAATGCCCGGAAATATTTTGTTGTCGAAAAGATCGAGCGGTTTGGAAAATGAATCCGTCGTCAACAATTCACAAATTTTCACAGTTGACCGAACCGATTTGCTTGATTTTGTTGAGATACTTTCCGAGCGCAAAATGGAGCAAGTCGAAAAAGGTTTGTGCCTTGTCCTTTCATTATGAATCCTCTTGAACACTCCAAAAAAAATATTCAAACCGAAATCGAAAATCTTCGCGCCGAAATTAATCGGCACAACGAACTTTATTATCAAAAAAGCGAACCGGAAATCGCCGACGCGGAATTTGACGCGCTTTTGGAAAAACTCAAACGACTCGAAGCTGAAAATCCTGAATTAATCACGTCCGATTCGCCAACGCAGAAAGTCGGCGGACGCGCCGAAGGTTTTCTGCCCTTTCGCCATCTCGTGCCGATGATGTCGCTGGATAATTCTTATAATATTGACGAACTTTGCAAGTTTGACGAACGCTGCCGGAAACTCGCTGACGGACGCGAATTCGATTATGTCGCGGAACTCAAAATTGACGGGCTTTCTATTTCTCTGCACTACGAAAAAGGAATTTTAATTGCGGGCGCGACGCGCGGCGACGGCGTTTTCGGCGACGATGTTTTGAGTAATGTGAAAACGATTCGGACAATTCCGCTCGGATTAAAAGATG
>JBDTSO010000142.1:0-7581 GCA_039931085.1 Acidobacteriota bacterium
TGCAAGGCGCACGTTTAACGGCTTGGGAACTTCTTCAGGACGATATTCCCGTAACTTTGATTACCGACAATATGAGCGGACACACGATGAAAAAAGGCTTGATTCACGCCGTCGTCGTCGGTTCGGACAGAATCGCGGCGAACGGCGATGTCGCCAACAAAATCGGAACTTATATGGTCGCGGTTTTAGCACACAGGCACAATATCCCGTTTTATGTCGCCGCGCCGCTTTCAACCGTTGATATGAATTGTCCGACGGGCGAAGAAATTCCGATTGAAGAGAGAAATATTCGGGAAATTACGCACGTTCAGGATATTCAGCTTGCGCCCGAAGGAATTGAGGTTAGCAATTACGCTTTTGACGTAACGCCAAATGATTTAGTAACGGCAATTATCACCGAAAAAGGCGTGGCGCGTGCGCCTTATACCGAAAGTTTGAAGAAGATGTTTGAAGAATAATAAGACTGCATAAAAATATGAAAAAATTAGCGATGATAAAATTTACGACTTTTCTATTGTTGTTAGGTTTACTTTTGCAAACTACGCCGAACATTCAGGCGCAGCAAGCGGCAAAAGAATCAACCGTTTATGACAAATTCCGCAAAGAAGAAACGGATAACTCGCAGATTATGCGAACTCTTCATTATTTTACGGATGTTTACGGTCCGCGCCTGACGGGTTCGCCGAATCATAAAGCGGCGGCGGATTGGGCGGTCAAAGAAATGCAGCGATGGGGTTTTGACAATGTGCATCTTGAAGCGTGGGATTTCGGACATCCGGGCTGGGTCAATGAACGCGCTTCGGGGTTTATTACTGCGCCCGTGCAGGATTCGCTTGTTTTTGAAGTTTTGGCGTGGACACCCGGCACGAACGGGGCGGTCAAAGGTCAGGCGATACAGCTCGATTTGCCGGAAAAACCGACGCAAGAAGAACTAACAGCATATTTTAACGGCGTAAAAGATAAAGTAAAAGGCAAAATGGTTTTAATCGGCAAACCCGCCGTAATTCCGGTCAATATCACTCCGCCCGCGAAAAGAATCAGCGACGAAGATTTGCAAAAGCGATTAGACCCGAACGCGCCGCAGCAAAGACCTTTTCAGCCGCCACGTCCGACGGAAACACCAAAACCCGATCAACTTGACGGTCGGAAAGTAGGTGAACAACTCGATAAATTTTTGGTTGACAACGGCGCGGCTATCCGCATCAATGATGCCGCCCGCGAACACGGACAGATTCGCGCTTTTAATAATCGGACTTTTGACGTTTCAAAAACCGTTCCGACGATTGTTCTGCGTAACGAGGATTACGGACGAATTTCGCGCCTTATGGCTGACGGAACGGCGGTTTCGCTGGAATTCGACATTCGCAATCGAACGATTCCCGAAGGCGCGACTTCTTACAACGTCATCGGCGAAATTACGGGAACAGACAAAAAAGATGAAGTAATAATGCTCGGCGGACATCTCGATTCGTGGCACGCGGCGACGGGCGCAACGGATAATGCCATCGGCTGCGCGATGATGATGGAAGCGGCGCGACTTTTGAAAGCGACGGGCGTAAAACCGCGCCGGACGATTCGCGTGGCGTTGTGGAGCGGCGAAGAAGAGGGATTGCTCGGTTCGCAGGCGTATGTCAAAGAACATTTCGGCTCTTATGAAAATCCGAAGCCGGAATTTGAAAAATTCGGCGGCTATTTCAATATTGATTCCGGCACGGGGCGCGCCCGCGGAATGTCGGTTTTCGGTCCGCCCGAGTCCGCGACAATTTTGCGCGAAGCTGTCGCTCCTTTCTCGGATTTGGGAATTCTCGGCGCATTAAATTCGCAAAGTCGCGGACTCGGCGGTTCCGACAACACTTCGTTCAATCAAGCCGGACTTCCCGGCATCGGCGTTTTTCAAGACCCGATCGAATACGGCACACATACCTGGCACACAAATCTCGATACTTATGAGCGTATTATCCCGGAAGACGTAAAAAATTCCGCCATCGTCATCGCGGCGGCAGTTTATCAACTGGCAATGCGCGACGAACTTCTTCCGAAATTTACAAAGGAAAAAATGCCTGCTTTGCCTTAAATGAAAGGATAAAGGCGAAAGGATAAGGGATAAAGTTAAGAATTATTCTTCAATTTTTATCCTTTGTACTTCATAAGCGTTCGCGCTCCCATATTTAACATAAATTTAATAATTCGTTCACATCACATTAAAGCCTTTCGTCTATTCTGAAACCTGTTATTCCAACTTCGCGCTTTTATAATCGAGCGTTTTGTTCTACATTTCTAGTAATGGAGCAGAGAAAACTTTTGGAGCGCGAGCTAAATATTTTACGCGACAGACTTTTGCTGATGGGTGGCGAAGTCGAACTGGCTTTACAGCGGGCAATGCACGCACTAATTAAGCGCGACAGCGATGTTGCCAATCAAGTTTTGGAAAACGACCGCGTGATTGACCGTTTGGAATTGGAAATTGATCGTTTGAGTGTTGAGGTTTTAACTCTGCGTCGTCCGGTCGCCCGCGAATTGCGGCTGGTCATTTCGATTTTCAAAATTACGCCGATTCTCGAACGCATCGCCGACCACGCGACGAGCATTGCGCGGGCGGCACTTGAATTAAACGACCAGCCGGAACTTAAAACTTACGGCGGATTAAACGAAATGGCGGAACGCGCTTTGGAAATGCTCCAATCCGCGCTCGATGCTTTTACGTCAAACGATTCTGAAAGAGCGCGAAAACTCATCAAACAAGATGAAGAAGTTGATCGAATTTATGATCGTTTGGTCGAAAATTTGATGGAAACGATGTCGCAGGACGCAACCAAATCAACGCGATTGGCGCGGCTTTTATTCGTCGCCAAAAATCTGGAACGCATCGGCGATTATGTCAAAGACATTTGCGAACTAACCGTTTATATGAAGGAAGCGGTTTTTATCAAACATCAATAAATTAGTTCTTTGTCTTTAGTCATTTGTCCTTTGCAAAATCTCAGAAATTATTGTTCTTGACGAAAAACAAAGGACAAATGACTAAGGACAAATGACTAAGGACAAATGACATAAAGAATATGCTGCTTGAAATTTTAATTGTCGAAGACGACGCGGATATTGCAGAGAGTTTGGAATATAATTTCAAACGCGAAGGTTTTCGTCCGGTTATTGCTGAATCGGGCGAAAAAGGTTTGCGGCTTGCGCTCGATGAAAAACATCCGCCAACACTGATTATTCTGGATTTAATGCTTCCCGGAATGAGCGGAATGGAGCTTTGCCGCCGGTTGCGGCGCGAACCGCTGACGGAAAAAACGCCGATTATAATGCTCACCGCCAAAGCCGCCGAAATTGATAAAATCGCCGGTTTGGACATCGGCGCGGACGATTATATTGTCAAACCGTTTTCGGTCAAAGAAGTCGTCGCCCGCGTTCGGGCTGTTTTGCGGCGTGTCGAAAAAGACGATGAAACGCAGAATTACGAGGACGATAAAATGTCAATTGATTTCGCCGATATGCGTGTTACCTGCGGCGACGAAAATGTAAAATTGACGCGCAAAGAGTTTGCTTTGCTGACGCATCTTATCAAAAACGCCGGTCGCGTTGCCACGCGCCAAAATCTGCTCGACAATGTTTGGGGTTACAGCTATTACGGTGACACGCGTACGCTTGACGTTCATATTCGCCGTTTGCGCCAAAAATTGGGCGATTGCGGCAACTGCATCGAAACCGTTGTCGGTGTCGGTTACAGGTTTATCGAATCCAAATGAGATAAAAGATATCAGATGTCAGATGTTGGATTTTTCTTACTGACATCTGACATCTTTCATCTGACATCTTTCAATTATGAGTTTTTTAAATTCTCTTTTCGTCAAGGAAACGAACGAGAAAACTTCACGTCTATTTCTTGGCAAAATTCTCGAAACGCTGCGCGAAGGCGCAATTGTCGTTGGTGAAGACACGCGCATTTTGGCTTCAAACCGCGCCGCTTACGAAGCGTTTGGGCGCAAAAACGGACATCTCGAAGAAAAACGTTTGAGCGAAGTTATCCGCGATCTCTCCTTGCACGAAGCGTTTCGTAAAGCTCTGCAAAATGGTCATTCTTCCGACATCGAACTTGAGATTCCCGGCATTGAAAAACAAAAATACGAAGTGCATATCGCGCCGCTTCAATTAGATCAAACAAACGGCGCAATCGGCGTTTTTTACAATATTACGCAAATAAAACATCTCGAAAGTGTGCGACAGGAATTTTTCTCGAACATCTCGCACGAACTTCGCACACCATTGACTTCGATTCTGGCTTTTGTCGAAACGCTCGAAGACGGGGCAATTGACGATAAAGAAAACAATCAGCATTTTTTAAGCGTAATCCGCAAAAACGCCCGGCGAATGCACCATTTGATTGACGATATTCTCGAACTTTCAACCATCGAATCAGGCAATATCAAACTCCAGTCGAAGCAATTAAATCTGTCAGCGCACGTTTCAGAAGTTTTTACAAACCTTTCCACCAAGGCTGCTGAACGCCGTGTTAAATTAATCAACGAAGTTTCCTCCGATGTCCGCGTTTTTGCCGATGTTATCAGGCTCGAACAGATGCTGACAAATCTAATTGACAACGCGATAAAGTTTAATGTCGAAGACGGAAGCGTTACAGTCAGCTACACTGCCCACGAAACGAAAGATACAATTGCGGTTGCTGATACGGGCGAAGGAATTTCCGGCGAACATCTGCAGCGAATTTTTGAACGCTTTTACCGCACTGACCGCGCCCGTTCACGCGAAATCGGCGGTACGGGTTTGGGTTTGGCAATCGTCAAACATCTAGCGCGTCTTCACGGTGGCGAAATCACCGTCGCATCTTTTCTTTCTAAAGGCACTATTTTCTCCGTCGAACTCCCAAAAAAAACATAGAAAACAACTGTTTGCGACTTCCCCCCCCCTCGAAAATTTCGGTTTTGTGTTATAATGCTAGGAGCAAAAGTAAATCGGAACTTCACACGATAATCTGTTTGAACTTATCTTCGGATTTTGTCTTGGAATTTAACTTAAAGGAGAAAAAAATGAATATGGAACTTAACATTGGTCAAAAAGTAGCTTATCCCAATCAAGGCGTTTGTCTGGTTGAAAATATCGAGAAGAAGAAAATTGCCGGTAATTCGATGAATTTTTATTCACTGCGGGTTTTAAGCGATAATTCGACGATTTTTGTACCGACGGCAAACGCTGAAAACATCGGAGTCAGACCGATTATCACATCGAAACAGTACAAAAATTTAGTCAATGATTTAGCGAAAGATTTTGATGATGTTTCGAGCGATTGGAAAGTTCGTTCGCGCGAATACAATGAAAAACTGCAATCCGGCGACGTTTTTGAAGCGGCTGATGTTTTGAAAAAGCTGACCTTTTTGAGTCAGGAGAAAAAACTCTCCTTCCGCGAGCAAAGTTTACTCGAAAAAGCTAAGTTCCTGATTGTTTCCGAAGTTACAAATGCCGGTTTAGCCGATGAAAGCAAAATCGAAGGTAAAATACAAGAACTTATTGAGAATGCCTGCACAAAACATCACATTGCTCAACCAAGTGTGATGTCGTCAACCAGTCATTAATAAGTATAGAAATTAAAAAGCGGGTTTGAGTTATGAAACATAACTCAAACCCGCTTTTTTTTGAATGATTATAATTTTGACATTATGATCTGTTTCGTTTTTTTCTGCCCAGAACGCTGACCCTAACTCTTTTGCGTCCGAAACGATTGGCTTCCGCGCAGTTTGGCACCCAAACGTCTAAGATTCGACCTCTGACCGCGCCGCCCGTGTCGGCGACTGTGTAAGTTCCGCTGTAAGAACCGGCATCCAATTGGATGCGCGTTCCGAGCGGTAAAATTCGCGGATCGGCGGCGACAATTCCGCGTCTGACGCTGCCGCCGTTCGCCGTTCTGCCTTTTAAACAATAAGCGGTTGCCCGGAAGTTTCTTGCCTCCACCGCCATTTCACTGTTTTCTTCTATGTTGGATTCGTCGTCTTGTTGGATTTCTGTTTTTTGAGAGTCGTTTGTTTGTTGGGTTGTTTGGTTATTTTGTTGAATTATTTGTTGTTGTAAAATGTTTTGTTGAATTATTTGTTGTTGTAAATTATTTTGTAAATCTATTTCTGTTTCAAAAATCGGCTTGGCTTCTGCTGTCGGCTGGAAATAAAATAAAACTCCGACTAATGCGATTACGCCAAGCAAGATACTTATTCTTGCTGTATTTTTCATTATAATTTTCCTTGTGTTTTGTTTTCCTTTCGTCAGCCATACATATTTCCGATACAATAAAAATTAGTAGATTTTTCTTATTGCAATTAATCGAAATTGTTTGTATTTGATTTGATTGACTAATAAAAACAAAAGCCCAATTGGACTTTCTTGAAAAACAGTTCCTGATACTATCACTTCGTATCAAGGCTTGTCCAGTCTTGATTAACCGGTTTAACATTGGTAGAGTAATGAGGCTTTGATTGAAATGTCCATAAACTCACCACTTTGTTAGACTTCCAACGTCTAATTTCGTATATTTCAAACGACAAAAAAATTGAGGAGAACAATAAAATATGCAGGAACGCCGCAAAGGTTCGCGCCACAACATTTCATTTTCGATTCGCGTTAACTGAAAAGATGAAAACGGGCAGGAAATTACTCAGGAAGGTTTGACGGAAAATGTCGGACCGCACGGAATTCTGGCTTCTCTGCCGCGACAACTTCCTTCCGTCGGGAGCAAAGTTAATTTGACAATAACGGAAAATGCCGATGATGAAGTTACGTTTGCGGCACAGGTTATTCGCGTCGAACGCAACGCCGCGCATCCGCAAGTCGCATTTTAACTTACCGAATCGCTCCGCCTATGGCGGAAAAAAGTTTGGGAATACGCCGGCGAAAGATTAGCCGCCGAATAACCCGAAGAATGTGAAGATTGGAATTGATTTCAGTCATCAATTTTTACTGGTAACTGTTGAATATAAAAAATTAGTATGAAAATATTAGTAATTGGCGCGGGACGAATGGGACACGGCGCAGTTTTTGATTTGGCGCATAATTCGCCGGAAATTGAGGCGATTATGATTGCCGATACCGACTTTGCGAAAGCCGAACAGGTTGCTGAATCGGTTAAAAGTCCAAAGATTGCGGCTGTTGAACTCAATGTTTCGGACTATGAAAAAACAATTTCCGTGATGAGCGGGCACGACGCGGCGATTTCGTGCGTTAATTACTGGTATAACGAAAAACTTTCACGCGCCGCGATTGAAACTAACACAAATTTCTGTGATTTGGGCGGAAATAATTATGTTGTTGATGAACAACTCGCGCTTGATGAAGAAGCAAAAAAAGCCGGAATCAACATTATTCCCGATTGCGGACTCGCCCCCGGAATGGTTTCGATTTTGGCGATGCACGGCGCAAATCGTTTTGAGAAAATTGAAGAAATCCACATTCGCGTCGGCGGTTTGCCGCAAAATCCGCAACCGCCGCTCGATTACCAACTTGTTTTTTCAGTCGAAGGTTTAATTAACGAATATATCGAAACGGCGCGTGTCATTCGCGGCGGCGAAATTAAAGAAGTCG
>JBDTSO010000143.1:0-7572 GCA_039931085.1 Acidobacteriota bacterium
CGGCGACTCCGTTGGCGACGTGAAAAGTTTTAAGCGTCCCGGAGCCTGCGCGAGCTGATTTGCGCTGAATTCCAGAACCAGATACGAATCGTTACTGCCGCCCGTGCCGTTAAACGGCAAAACGTCGAGTGCCGAAGTCAGATTCGGAATAAAAGTCGCTTGTTGGCGCGTGTTCAAATTGACCGTGCGGACTTCCGCCAAGCCCTGCACGAACGGAAAGCCTGACAAAAACGAAATATATAAAGTATTGCCGACAAGCCGGATGCTGTCCGGCACGGCTTCAATCACGGGCGGTCCAATCTGCGTCGGATTCGGCATAGACGCAAAAGTCGTGAACACTTCAAACGCGCCGCTCGCAATCTGGATGCGGTAAAGCAGATTAAAGCTGGCATCCACGACGTAGAGCGCGCCGCCGGAAATCTCGATGCCGAAAGGATTCGACTCGCGGATGTTTTCCGGTAAATTCGGGCGCGGGTCGGAAACGTAATCCGGCAGATTGACGACGAGCCGGACAGACAGTTGTTTGCCTTCCGCGTTAGTCAAAGTGACCGCCGCGCCGCCGTTCAAAGTCGTCTGATTGGCAGAAGATAATGTAAAACCGCTCACCAGCGTTTCGTAATCGGCGGGCAGAGTCATTTCCAAAATCGAAATCAGTAGCGGCGAAGACGGTGCGGTATTTGGAATCGCGCCGCCCATCACCTGCGTCGAAGTATCGCCCGCGCTGATGCTTACATAAAGTTTCAGCCCGTTTAATTTTGTTCCCGACGGTCCCGACGGTTCCGGTGCGCCGCCGGAGCGGGTGATGCCTGACGGCAAACCGTCAATCAAAGTTTGCCTTGCGCCCGTCGTCCGGTTGACCAGCGAAATACGCCCGCTGTTCGGCGTGTCCGTTCCTGATTCGGAAACCAGCAGCGACGAGCCTGCGGCGGTAATCATTTTCACCGGATTGTTTAATCCGGTCGTAAAAACCGACGTTCCCTGCGCTTGCGCGACGACTGCGCCAAGCAAAATCATCAGAGCAATCGTCAATCCGAGAGTTATAGTTTTTTCCGAGATTTGCAATATATTATTTTTCATTTTGTCTCCTATTTCCTTTTTTTATTTGCCAAAGAAGCAGGTCTGCTTTTCAGGCTCGAAATTTTGCCTTTGAACATTTACGTAAATCGAAATTGACTTGCCGGCATTCAGTCGTCCTTGAAAATTAAAACTCGCGTTTTGCGCCGCCGCTAATATCGGAAATAAATCGGTCGGAACGACAATTGAGAATAGTTTTTTCATATTTATGCTTCCTCAAAGACAAAAATCTTTTTCAAGTTGTTTCGTTTATAAATGAGCGGCGCGGAGAATATAACTACTCAAGTGAGCAGGTCGGAAATTTAATTGTGAAGACCGGGAAATTTCAATAAACGCGGGTGCAGTCAAAGTTCCGTTTTCAGACGGAACTTTTCGTTAATCAACCGATTCCGCTTGAAGACGGAACTCCGAATATTTTTAAACGATCTTTTCGCGCAGAGCTTTGGCGACGGCTTCGGTCTTCGAGTGAACTTGCAGTTTTTCGTAGATGTTTTTCAGGTGAAATGAAATCGTGTGAATCGAGATATTCATTTCGCGGGCGGCGGTTTTTTTGTGATGACCTTCAATGAGCAGTTTTAGCAGTTCGGTTTCCTGCGGCGTAAGGCGATAATCGGCGTGTTCGGGCGGGCGAAACGTGCGAAACAGATTGACGACGCGGGCGGCGATCTGCGGCGACATCGGCGAGCCGCCTTCAAAGGCTTCCTGTAACGCTTCGAGCAGACGTGCGGGCGGCGTGTTTTTTAAAAGATAACCGTTTGCGCCGTTGCAGAGAGCGTTGAAAATATTGTCGTCATTGTCGTAAATAGTTAGCGCGATAATCGGGATTTCGGGAAAGATTTTTCTAAACCGTTCGATGCCTTCGATGCCACTCATTCCCGGAAGTCCGAGATCGGTCAAAATCACATCCGGCGCGTCGCGCTCGATTCTTGCCAGTGCAGTTTCGACCATTCCGTAACCGGCAACGCACTTAAAACCCGCCGTGCCGTTGATCAACGCGGTAAGACCTTCGCGGATTTCCCGAAGGTCTTCGATAATTACGACGCGCATAATCGGAACTGTTTTAATTTGTAAAATTTCCGCTGTTTGAAGCATCCGTTTTTAATTTAACGCAAAAAAATCGTTTGTCGCCTGCCTGTTTGTGCAGGTTCTTTTTGGATATGCAGGTCAGAACCGCCTGCGGTAGCGGGCGGTTGAATGTAGCTAACTCGCGTGTTTATCTAAAGAAGGTCGAGATCATAATCTTAAACCATCCGCTACGGCAGATGGTTCTGACCTGTTCAATCTAAACGCGGGTCGCCTTTGATAAAAGTAATTCAAACTTCACCGTCGTTCCATCGTTTGAATCAATCGTTAGATTTCCGCCGAGTGAATCAGCGCGGCGCGTCATACTTCGCAAACCTTGCCCGTCGTTTTCCGCGTTCGTTTCAAAACCTTTGCCGTTATCTTCGATTTGCAAACTCAAAACTGAATTTTGACAATTAAAATCAATTACAACTTGCGAGCAATCCGCGTGTTTCGCCGCGTTATTGACCGCTTCTTTAAAAATCAACAAAACGTCGCGCCGCACACCGACGCTTAACTTTAAAGCTGCGTCCGTCGACTTAAATTTTAAATCAATATCGCGCATCGCAAAAACTTCTTCTGCATGTCGGCGCATTCTCCTAGTTAAATCCAAAAGAGAATCGTGGTCGGGCGAAATCGCCCAAACGATGTCGTTCATCGAAGCCACCGATTCGCGGGCGATGTCGGCAATCGAAGTCAGCATCGCGCCGTTACCATTATCCGATTTTTGTTTGGCAACTTCACTCAAAAGCGAAATGCGCGTCAGATTCGCACCGATGTCGTCGTGCAAATCCGTCGCAATTCGTGTCCGCACTTTTTCCAATTCTAAAAGCTGCCGCAGACGATATTTGTAAATCAGATAAACCAAAAATCCAATTAACAACACGGAAAGAAGCAAAAACCAAGAACGCTGCCAAATCGGTGCGGCGATCTTAAATGAAACCGCTGCTGGAGAAATACTGAAAATTCTGTCGGCGGTTTGAGCGCGGACTTCAAATTTGTATTCGCCCGCTGAAAGATTGGAAAAATTTACCGTGCGTTCGTTAGTCGCCGTCCAATCCGCGTCGGCAAAGCGGTATTCGTATTTCAATTTCTCGCCCAAATTCGCGCCCAAACCGAGAAAGTTAACCGTGATTTGCCGTTGGTCAGAATCGAGTTCAAGCGGCGCGATTTCACTTTCGCCCAAAACTGAAACTGCTTGCGGAACGCCGGAAATATTTAATCCGGTGATAAGAATATTCGGCGGAACGCGCCCGCGCTCCGGTTCGGGAACAAATCGCGCCAAACCATCCGTCGTGCCGAACCACAGATTATTTTTTCGGTCGCGGTAACAAAGGTCAACAAAACTGCTCGGCAAACCATCGTTGGTCGTGAAATTTTCGACTTGTCTGGTTTCGACATTCAGACGGTCAAGTCCTCGTCCCGTGCCGATGTAAAATCTCCCGAATTCATCTTCAGTTACACACGAAACGGCACTCGAAGAAAGCCCTTCGTTCGGCGAATAGCGTTTGAAATTTAATTGCCCGGCGTTCACGTCGTCGAGCCTCAGCAAACCGTCGTTTGTTCCGATCCAAAGCCTGTTTTTGTCATCAACAAAAAGAGAAATCAGATTGCTCGTAATCATCCCATTTTCCGCCTTTGTAAAAATGTCGAAACGTCCGCGATCATAGCGAATCAGACCCGTTTCGTCCTGCTCGCTGTATGTGGCAATCCAGATATTGTCTGATTTATCTTCGGCAAATGACACTGCTAATCGCTTGTCGCCGATACTCGCATCCGCTGATAAATTTCGCCATTTATTGACATCTCTTCTCCAAACCCACAATTCGTAAATCAATTTTTGATCAATACTTTTTAGAGTCGAAATCCAAAGATTGCCGTGCGAATCTTCAAAAAGCCGGATAACTTGCGTTCTTTCGCTGTTCGGGCAAATTTTTTGCGGCGTGATTTTTGCTAAATCCCAGTATGTTTTCGCGTCGGAAAAACGATACAGACAATCGGCAGTCGGAAACCACCAATCGCCCGCCGCGTCTTGCCGGACGGTTTGCCGGTTGCCGAAACCGAAATACTTAATATCGGAGGGAAAATGTGGGCGAACAAAATTAAATTTTTCGCCGTCGAAACGGCTGACCGTGCGAATATCTCCATCGTTAAAACTCGCAAACAGATCGCCTGCCGGATTTTCAAAAATCGAATCGGCACTTTTAGCAACCGTGCCGTTTTCGTCCACAAAGGCGGTAAAACCGGAGCGCATCCACTTTTTCAAACCACAGCGCGTTCCGAGCCAGATATTTTTATCTTTGTCTTCGCTGATGCTCCAGATTTCCGAATCGCACAAATTATTCGCGCTCGTATAATTTTTACAAACCGAATTTTCAACGCCCTGCCACAGACACAAACCGCGAATCGTGCCGACCAGAAATTGACCGTCAGCGGTTTCAAATAAATCCGTAATCCAATCCGCCGGCAAACCATTTTTGGTTGTAAAATGTCGTTCGACAATGTTTTTATTTTTTTCCGGTTCGGGAACGAGCAACAGCAAACCGGAAGCAAGATTCGGGCGCAATCCAACCCAAATACGTCCGTTTTTGTCTTCGTGCAAAGCTGCAATATTAACATCCGGCAAACCGTTTTCAGTCGTGAACCGCTCAGTTTCGCCGTTTGGCAAAAGCCGCACTAAACCGCCCAGTAATCCAATCCAAAACGCGCCGCGACGGTCTTGAATAATTGCCGTTACGGTAAGCATTTCCATACCATTTGGCGGTTTGCCGAGATTGACGGCTTCAAGTCCGCCATCTTCGTTTAATTTGTAAAATCCGTCCCGTGTTCCGGCGAATATATTTCCGGCTTTGTCTTCAAACAAAACGGAGATTGGCTTCGCCCGCGGATTTTCGGGCAGAATTGTGGTAAAAAGCGGATTTTCGGAAGATTCGGCAATTCCCGCCGGATTAAGTTTGGCAAGTCCGCCGTCAGTCGCAAGCAAAATCGTTCCGTTTCGCATTTCAAGAAAATCATTTATACGACGATCAGGCAAACCATCACGAACCGTAAAATTTGTAAAACCGTAACCGTCAAAACGCGAAATACCTTCAGAGGTGCAAAACCACAAAAATCCGCGCGAATCACTTTTAATACGGGCGACACTATCACGAAGGAGTCCGTCAGCGACAGAATAAGTTTTGACCGGCAAACGCTCGGCTTTCGAGATTGAAGTAAAAAACAACAAGAGCGCAAAACAAACAAACGACGCAAATTGTCGAAACGTAAATCTCTTTAAATGTGCGCCGATTAGCATTTTTCGCTCCCGCTTTAAGACTGAAATTGATAAGCGCATTATGGCATTTAGCTTAAATGTTGACAAGGAATTTAAGTCATCAGCATTTGCCCGCGAAAGAGTGCGAAATAAATCAAAATTCAAAATATATATTTTTCGGTTAATCTGCACCTTTTTGCAGGTAAAATTATTTTGACCTTGCAAATGCCTTAACCAATTACCGAAATTCCAAGTTCACGATTTACAATTTACGATTTACGATTTACGATTGACGATTTAGAATGAAAGATTTTCAAAGACTTTTAAAATATCTTCGCCCGCATCTTTCGACGTTTGTTCTGGCAACGATGGCGATGATTTTCGCCGCGCTTTTTGAAACCGCGACGGGTGCGTTATTAGTTCCTATTTTCAGTTCTTTTGATCAATCAGCCGTCCAAAACACGAAAACTTTGTTCGATTTGCAAAAGCTGATGCCCGCCCACGACGATTGGCTTGGGGTTTGGAAGGTCACTTCCCTGCTGCTTATCACGTTCACAATTTGCGGCGGTATTGCTGAATACGCTTCCTCGTATCTAATGGCAAAAATCGGACAGTCCGCCGTTTTGCAGCTTCGCCGCGAACTTTACGAACATCTTTTAGCGCAATCGGCAAACTTTTTTCAAAAACATCGCACAAATTTCTTGGTTTCGCGGCTCGTTTCAAACTCGGCGGCAATTGAATTAGCAGTTTCGGCAAACCTGCGCGATGTTTTGCGCGAAAGTTTTATGCTGATCGGTTTTTTAGGCATGGCTTTTTACTTCAATTGGCGTTTGACGCTCGGCGCGTTGATTATCGCTCCCGTGATCGGCGGGTTGACTTCAAAATTCAGCAAATCACTGCGAAAACTTTCGCAGGAAACTTTTGAAGGTAACAAACTTCTGACCGACACGGCGCAGGAATCGTTGTCAAATTATCAGATTGTGCAAGCGTATCGGGCGGAAGAGCGCGAAAAATCTCGTTTTTCAAATGTCGCCGAAATCATCGCTCGCGCCAATCTTCGTTCTGGCAAAATCGCCGCGCTTTCGCCGCCGATTATCACAACTATCGGAGTTTTTGCCATCGTAACCTTTCTATTTTTTGGTTTCCGCGAAATAAACACCGGCAGAATGGATGCCGCGCAATTTTTCACATTTTTGTTTTTCCTTTTTCGCAGTTACGATCCGATGCGGAAAATTTCGCGTCAGCACAACGAAATCACCAAAGCCTTCGCCGCCGCGCGTGATGTTTGGGACGTAATGGATACAAACGACGCGCTGCCGGAAAAAGAAAACGCCGTCGAACTCGCGCCTTTGCAAAACAAAATCACGCTCAAAAATGTGTCGTTCAATTATTTGGACGAAGATAAAAACGTCATCAGAAATTTTAATCTGGAAATTCCAAAAGGCGAAATGGTCGCGCTCGTTGGCGAAAGCGGCGGCGGAAAATCGAGTTTGATAAAGCTTGTGCAAAGACTCTACGATCCGACGAAAGGCGCGATTTTGTGGGACGAAACTGATTTACGCGACGTGCGCGTTACGAGTTTGAAAAAACAAATCGCGCTCGTTACGCAGGAAACTGTGCTTTTTAATGACACGATTCGTTATAATATTTCTTATGGCAAACCGGACGCAACCGACGCAGAAATCGTAAAAGCTGCACAAATTGCTTTTGCCGACGATTTTATTCAGGAATTGCCCAACGGTTACGACACCTTCGTCGGCGAACGCGGAATTTTTCTTTCTGGCGGACAACGCCAGCGCGTTGCAATTGCCCGCGCCGTTTTGACAGGTGCGCCGGTTTTGATTTTAGACGAAGCGACTTCCGCGCTCGATGCCGAATCAGAACAACTCGTGCAGTTAGCTTTAGCGAATTTGATGAGAAATAAAACGTCAATCGTCATCGCGCACCGTCTTTCGACCGTTCGCAAAGCCGACAAAATCGTCGTTATGGAACGCGGCAAAATCATCGAAACCGGAACGCACAACGAACTTTTGGAACACAACGGAATTTATCGGCGGCTTTATGAATTGCAGTTTGCCGAAGAAGAAATTACAGAGAAATTAAAAATATGAAATCAATGACAGGCTTCGGACGCGGCGCAGTTTCGGGAGAAAATTTTGCCGTTTCCGTTGAAATAAAAACAG
>JBDTSO010000144.1:0-7544 GCA_039931085.1 Acidobacteriota bacterium
ACCGGCGTTATTTCGATAATTTCCTGCCGTTCGTCCGCGCTCATCAAATATCCGGCGACACAGCCGTAATGATGTTTGATTCTTTCGGCTTCGGGAATCGAAACGCGCAAACCGACGGCAATATCTTTGGTAAAGTGCATTCCGCCGAACGGGAAAATTTTTATGTGCTGAACCGCGCCGCGCCCGAAAATCATCAAACTCGTGATTTCCTCGCCGATATTGACTAACGCACAGCCGTATTCTTTATCGTCGTCGCTCAAAGAACTATTCGCCGCCGCCAACGGTTCGAGCATCATACTTTCAATTTCCAGACCGGCGCGATGAACGGCTTTGACCATATTTTGCCCGCCCGCGCTCGGGCTCGTTACGATATGAACGCGGCATTCCAAACGCGCTCCGTGCATTCCGACGGGTTCGATAATTCCATCCTGCCCGTCAATAATAAATTCCTGCGGCAGACGATCAACAATTTTCCAACCCGCCGGAAGCTGAATCGCGCTGGCTGATTCGACGGCACGTTCCACGTCTTCATTCATAATTTCGCGTCCCGCACCGGCGACGGCGACAACACCGCTTTTATTTTCGCCCTGAAGATGTTCGCCTGAAAGATTGATTGTCGCCGAATGAATGTCCAAACCGCTCATTCGTTCGGCATCTTCGACGGCTTTTTTGATTGATTCGACAATCGCTTCCGTCGTCGTGACAATACCGCGCCGCAAACCGCGCGATTCGGCTTGACCGACACCGACAATGTTCATCACGCCGTTGTCGGACGATTCTCCGACAACGCACCGAACTTTGCTCGTGCCAATATCTAATCCGACTGCCTGTATTTCACGACTCATCTTTTTTCAATTACGAATTCATTTAATACGAAACCCCAAAACTTCCTTCTGTCCGTTTAAGCTAACTGATTCGATTTCCTTGCCTCTGCCCGCGATAATTTCCAGACTTTTTTGCAGACGCTTGGCGAAATTGTCCTTTGACAGTTCGAGCGTTACCGTTTCGCCCGAATCCTGAACAGTTACCTGCGGCGCTTGCAAATCCGACAAATTCACCGCGCTGACGCGCTTGGCGAGTTCAAATTCCTGCCATTCGTCGAGCATTTTCAAATAAATTTTGACGCGCTCCTGATTGTTCTTCGCCGCTTTGTCGGTTCGGCTTTCGTCCCAACCTTTCAAAACAAACGGCGGACGCGTCTCATTTTTCTCGACAAGATCAAACAACACCGCGTCGTCGTCCGCCCACAAATCGCCTCTGTCGAGCCGCACAACCGCCCGCGGTTGACGCTCAATTAAATTAACGCGTAGACCGTCAGGCAAAATGCGTGAAACTATCGCCGACTTGACCTGCGTAATTTTTTCAATGTCTTCTTTAATCGTTGCCAAATCCGCGTTCCAAACGCCTGATTTTTCGGTTTGGCGACTGACGATTTTTTCGATGTCGTTTTCCGAAACGCGGTTTATACCGCGAACGTCAATTTTCTTAACATCAAAAAACGACGAAGCCGTTACCGTTCGATAACCCATAAACAACAAAAACCCAAGGCAAAATAAAATGCCGACGGTGAAGACAAACGGCACAATAAACTTTGCCGCCGCGCCCGAATTTTGTCCGCGTGAACTTACGGTGCGTTTTCTCCTCGTCGCCGTTGTGCCTGTTTTGCGTCTCGTTGTTCTCTTTCGTGTTGCCATAACTTTAAAGTCCAAAGTTCAAAGTCCAAATGCTGACATTTAACATCTGACATCTACTTCAGTTTTTCCAAAATCTCGTCGGAAAGCCGCGTGATACTTCCCGCGCCGAGCGTAATCACCAGATCGTTTTCCTGTAAATTTTCTACAACTTTTTCAGCGGCAGTTTCAATGTCGCCGATGTAATTTACGTTTTTATGTCCGTATTGCTTGATATTTTCGGTCAAAACTTCCGCCGTGATGCCGTCAATCGGCTGTTCGCTCGCCGCATAAATATCGAGGACGTAAAGCACATCAGCATTGTTAAATGCCAGCGCAAATTCGTTCATCAATTCCTTCGTCCGCGAATAACGATGCGGCTGAAAAACAACGACCGTGCGCTTGCCGCCCGAACCGTTTTTCGCCGCCGAAAGAGTGGCGACAATTTCCGTCGGATGATGTCCGTAATCGTCAACGACCGTGATTCCGCGTGCTTCGCCTTTGAATTGAAAACGTCTGTCCGCATTCTTAAATTTCGTAAAAGCTTCGGCAATATCCGCAAACGGAACATCTAGTTCGAGCGCGACTGATGTTGCCGCTAAAGCATTATAAACATTATGTTTTCCCGGCACAGGCAGACTTATTTCGCCCAAAACCTCCGTGCCTTTCCAAACCGTAAATGACGAACCGAAATCTTCATTATAAATAATATTATGCCCCGAAACATCTGCCTGCGCGGTCAAGCCGTAAGTTACGCGCCGACGCTTTAATTGCGGAATAATAAGCTGCACATTCGGATCATCCAGACACATCACCGCCGCGCCGTAAAACGGAACTTTGTTGATAAAATCCGTAAAACACTGCACAACATCGTCCATTCCTTTGTAAGATTCCATATGTTCCTTATCAATGTTGGTAACTATTGCCAGCGTTGGATTTAACATTAAAAAAGAACGGTCGCTTTCGTCGGCTTCGGCAACAAACCAATCGCTCGTGCCGAGTTTCGCGTTCGAGCCGAGCGTGTCAACCACGCCGCCGACAATCGTCGTCGGTTCAACTCCGGCGTGTCCTAAAATCGTCGCAATCATCGAAGTCGTCGAAGTTTTCCCGTGCGTTCCGGCAACCGCCACCGAGTATGGTTTTAAGGTCATCAATTCCGCCAGCATTTCGGCACGCGGAATGACCGGAATTTTATTTTCCTTCGCGTAAACTACTTCCGGGTTGTCGTCTTTCACCGCTGACGAATAAACGACGACCTGCGCGTCGCCGACATTTTCTGCGCGGTGTCCCTCGTAGATTTTCGCGCCGACTTTTTCAAGGCGGTCGGTGTTTTTCGATTTCTTTAAATCCGACCCCGAAACCGAGAAATCGAGATTGCACAAGACTTCGGCGATGCCGCTCATCCCGATGCCGCCGATACCGATGAAATGTATATTTTTAACGTGCCGAAACATTCTATTTTGGATTTTGGATTTCGGATTTCGGATTAAATTCTCAATTAAATTTACCGTAACTTCCGCCGCGTCCGGTTTTGCTAATTTCTTTGCGGCATTTTCCATTTCCGAAATTTTTTCGGGCGAGTTAATTATTTTTTCAATCTCTTTTGCCAAACTTTCGCCGTTCAAATCTTTCTGCAAAATCATTTTCGCCGCGCCCGCGTTTTGCAACGCTTCGGCGTTTTTGCGCTGATGATCGTCGGCGGCAGTCGGCAGCGGAATCATAATCGCGGCTTTGCCCGCCGCCGCAATTTCCGCGCAGCTTGTTGCGCCCGCACGACAAATTATCAAATCGCTTTTCGCAAATTCATCAACCATATTTGAAATATACGGTTTAACTTCGGCGGCATCGCCCCAACCTGCGCGATTGTATAACTCCCGAATATTTTCAAAATCGCCTTCGCCTGTTTGGTGCGTAATATTTAATTTATCGTGCGGCAAATTTTTTAATGCTTCGACCATCGCATTATTTATTGCCCGCGCACCTTGCGAACCGCCGAAAATCAACAGATTTATTTTTTCGCTTCGCGCTTTCGGTTGAATGTCAAAAAACTCTTTTCGCACCGGATTTCCCGTTACAACGCCTTTTTTTCCAAAAAACTTGACCGCTTCATCAAACGTCAGTGCGGCTTTTGTAACAAACGGCGCAAGCCTTCGATTCGTAAAACCCGGCAGCGCGTTTGAATCCATTACGAGTGTCGGAATTTTCATAAAACTCGCCATCAAAAGAACCGGACCCGAAACATAACCGCCTGCGCCAACGACGACATCAGGCTGAAATTCTTTTATCAATCGCCGCGCTTCCAAAAAACTTTTCGGCAAAACCGCTAAACCTTTGATTTTTCCTAGCAAGCCGACACTTTTGAGTCCCGCACTATTTATCAAAGAAAGGTTAAAACCGTTTGCCGGAACAATTTTCGTTTCAAGCCCACGCGAAGTTCCGACAAATCGCACTTCGGAATTTTCATCGCGCCGCATAATCTCTTTTGCTACGGCAATTCCCGGATAAATATGTCCGCCCGTTCCGCCGGCGGCAATCAAAATTTTCATTTCAAACCCGTCTTACTGCGTTTTCTTCGTCGCTGTTGTTCACCAACGTCGAATTCTTTAACCTTAACTTCAGAAGTTCCCGCATATTGTGAAATATTCAGCAAAATGCCGACGGCGAAAAGCGTTACGACAATTGACGAGCCGCCGTAAGAAATAAACGGCAGCGGGATGCCTTTAGCGGGCAAAATCGAAATCACGACGCTAATATTAAAGAGTGCCTGCACGACAATTCCGGTTATAATTCCCATTCCCAAGAGTTGTCCGAATCTGTCGGGCGCGAGCAATGCGGCACGCGCGCCGCGCCACAAAAGCAAACCGAACGCGACAACGACGGCTAAAGTTCCGATTAAGCCTAATTCTTCACCGACAACGGCGAAAATAAAATCCGAATACGGATACGGCAAGTAAAAAAGTTTCTGCTGTCCTTTGGCAAATCCTTCGCCGACGATTCCGCCCGAACCGATGGCATACAATCCCTGCACGACTTGATAACCGGTATCGTCCGAATGCGCGAACGGATCAAGAAAAGCCATCAAACGCTCCATTCGCCACGGCGCGAACACCAGAGCGCAGACACCGATCAACAGCAAACTTCCGCCAACCGCCGCCAGATGCAGAATTTTCGCACCTGCCGCAAAATAAACCGTGACAAAGATCGCGCACAAAACAATCGTTGTCCCTAAATCCGGCTCAAACATTATCAACGCGCCCAAACCGCCCAACACCAGTAGACACGGCATCACCGTTTCTTTCAAATCGCCAATTACTTCTTCATTCTTCGTCAAAAAATAAGCGAGAAAAATGGGCAGTGCGATTTTGGCAATTTCCGAAGGCTGAAACGAAAAACCCGGAAAACGAATCCAGCGACGCGCACCGTTGATCGGGTGAAAACCGAAAACACTTAGTAAAAGTAAAACCGTTATCGCCAGAATTCCATAAACGACGTATTCGTTTTGATAAGTTCGGTAATTGACCTTGCTCATTAAAAACATGACTGCCAAACCTGCCAGCGTAAAGCCGAACTGTTTGTAAAAATACGTCATCTGACTCTCGCCGCCCGTTTCTCTGAGCGCAATCATCGCCGACGCGCTGTAAACCATAATCGCGCCGAACAGCGCGAGGCTTGCGGCAATCGCAAATAAAAACCAATCTGTGCGGAGTTTTTTAACCATTTTCTATCGAACAACTTATTTACGAAACTTTTCTCGGATCAACATACAAAATAATTACCGTATATTTACTTTGCAGTTCATCAAGTTCTTTTTTATCTCTGTCGCGCTGTTTTGCGTCCTCTTCAAAACCTTGCGAAGCACCACGAACTGCCGGCGTGTAAAATTTAATTTCCTTTCCGTCGCGGTCAACTAATTTCTCGCTTACGTATTTCGCGCCGAGTTTTTTCAACTCTTCTTCAACCGTAACAGTTCTGTATGAAACAACTTCGCCTTTGTCATTTAAGACATCTTTTCTAACTTCATCACTCAATTTTACGCCGTCGGGCAAACGATCAAATTTTGTTTCAGTTTGATTTGTCATCATCGTGTTCAACGGTTTGTTCGAGTTTGACGTTTTGCTTTTGTCGCATTGATTCTGAAAAAAGCTAAAAGCAATAAAAAATACTAAAAAAAAGATTTTCATTTTGCCTCTTTTCTCTGCGTTTTCACCGTTAAATTGCTGACTTCTTTTTTGAAAATCGCACCGCGTTCTTCATAACTTTTGAACATATCAAAACTCGCACACGCCGGCGCGAGCAAAACCGCGTCGCCTTTTTTCGCCGATTCAAAACTTTTTACAACCGCATCTTTCATATCGTTTGCCCGGACGATTTCCACGTGATTTTGCAGTTGATTTTCAATATTTTCCGCGTCTTCGCCGATTGTGATTATTTTGCGAACCGACTTTTCAATTAAATCTGCAAGCGGCGAATACGGAGCGTTTTTGCCGCGTCCGCCTAAAATCAAAATCGTTTTTCCGCCCGTTTCGCTCAATGCTTCTAATGCTTTCTGCGTTGCGTCAACGCTCGTCGCTTTTGAATCGTTGTAAAATTTCACGCCTTCAATTTCCGTAACAAACTCGATGCGATGTTCAACACCTTTGAAATTTTTGACCGTTTCGCGCATCGAATCCGGCGACGCGCCGCAAGCAAGTCCGGCGGCAAACGAAGCCAAAACATTTTCGACGTTGTGCAGTCCGCGCAAAAAAATCTCGGTGCGTGTTGTCAAAATCTTTTCCTTTCCGTTGGCGCGGCAAACCAAATCTTTTCCTCGCAAAAATAAACCTTCGTCCAATTCTTTTTTCACGCTGAAAAATGAAACCTGCGCCTTCAAACCGTTTTGCCAACTTGCCGTGATTTGATCGTCGGCATTCAAAACCGCCAAATCGTCCGCCGTTTGATTCATAAAAATCCGATGTTTCGCGGCGGCATAATCCGAAAAAAGATCGTAACGGTCAAGATGATTCGGCGTTACGTTCAAAGCGATTGCGACATTCGGACGGAAATCTACAATCGTTTCAAGCTGAAAACTAGAAAGTTCTACAACCGTCCAAGTTTCGTCGGTTGAAGTTTCCGCCAATGACACGAGCGGCGTTCCGATATTTCCGCCGATTTGCGTTTTAATTCCGGCATTTTTTAAAAGTTCGCCGATCAAAGTCGTCGTCGTCGTTTTGCCGTTTGAACCCGTGATTGCGACGATGCGACCTTTCATAAAACGATAAGCCAACTCAATTTCTCCAATAACTTCGCCGTCTTTGCGGTCAACATATCGCGCCGGAATCGTATTTGTCGGAACGCCCGGAGAAATCACGACCAAATCAATCTGATCTAAAAGCCACGAAGGAATTTGTCCGTCAATCAAACCAATATTTTTATTTTTCAAAGAACGCGCCTCGTCCGTCCATTCTTCTTGAGGCTTTTTGTCGTGAAGCGCAACTGTCGCGCCGCGTTCCGCCAAAAATTTCGCGGAAGTTACGCCGGATTTTCCCGCGCCCAACACTAAAGTTTTTCTTCCTTCAATTTTCATTTTATTAACGCAAAGTCGCCAAGCCGTAAAAATACAAGGGAAAACTTTAAAGACTCTGCGCCTTTGCGTCTTTGCGTTAAACATTCACCGCAATTTCAAAGTTGATAAACTCAACAACGCAAACAAAATCGCAATAATTACAAAGCGGAAAACGATTTTCGGCTCTTTCCATCCTTTCAACTGAAAGTGATGGTGAATCGGAGCTTGGCGGAAAATTCGTTTGCCGACTCCGGTTTTTGGGTCTTTCGTAAATTTGAAATACGAAACCTGCATCATCACCGAAACCGCTTCGATAATAAAAACGCCGCCGA
>JBDTSO010000145.1:0-7509 GCA_039931085.1 Acidobacteriota bacterium
GATCCTGCGTTAATTCCCACAAGAAATAGCTCTGGTCTTTCCAGTGGTTTTTGCCGCGAAACAAGCGATAGCGATTTGCCTTTTCGTCAAATTCGACACGCGCAAAATGTCCGGTGGCAACTTTGTCGCAGCTCAAACTTTGCGCCATTTTATCCAAAGAGGCGAATTTTAGACGCGAGTTGCACGCGACGCACGGAATCGGCGTTTCGCCGTCTAAATAACTCTGTACAAAAGGTTCAACGACGGATTTTTCAAATTCCTGTTCGAGGTTTAAAACATAAAATGGAATCCCGATGGATTCTGCAACGCGCCGCGCATCATAAACATCGTCAAGCGAACAACACCGCGACGGCAGCGGATCGCCGTTTTCGTCCACGGAAATTCCGCGCCGCTGATTCCACAATTGCATTGTAAATCCGACGAGTTCGTGTCCCTGTTCTTTGAGAAGTGCCGCCGCGCTCGAAGAATCTACGCCGCCGCTCATTGCTACTGCTATTTTCATCCTTTTTTCAATTAACAAACCTATTTTTGTGCTATTTTCTCAAAAGCAATTTATAATTATAACAGACTGACCAAAAATGTTTGAGAAAATCCGTTTATGAAAAGATGTCCGCAATGCAATAGTGTTTATGAAGATGATGTTCGATTTTGTTTGAACGACGGCGCAGGTTTGGTTGCAGAAACCTTCACGCTGCCTTCGGAAGCCGATGATTTTGAAACCGAAACAATCATTCGCAACGCGCCCGTTGTCGTTGATTTATCCGCCGGACAAATTCCGCCCGAACAAATCATTTATCAAAATCCGCCGGTTGAAACGGTGATTATTGAAAAACCTGTGAAGCGAAAAAGTCCGGCGATTTTTCTTATTCTCGGACTTATTCTCGGCGGCGGTTTGGTTTTGGCAACGCTGCTTCTAGCGCGAAGTTTTTATCGAAACAATAACAGTAATTCGGTAAAAATTAATCAAACATCCGACACAAATTCTAACAAAACGATTAAGGTTTCGCCCACCGAAACGCCGATTGATATTAAAGAATCCACAAAAAAACACGAAACGCGAACTGATGCCGACGATTCTGAATTCAACGGGCGCGTGATCGCTTCAAACGCATACATTCGCGCATTACCAAGTCGAAATGCAGAAGAAACAGACGTTTTGCCGATTGATGATCGCATCAATATTGAAAGACGGGAAAACGAAAACAGTCCGTGGTATTTTGTAACCTGCGAACACGGCACGAGCGGCTGGATGCACGGTAATACGATTGAATTTACACAATAAAAATCAATTTAAAACAAAAATTTACAGGGATGACAGGATGGACAGGGATAACTTATTTTAAAATCCCATTTATCCTGTTATCCCTGTAAATTTCTTCTTTCTATTCTTCTTCTTCGCCTTCTTCGTCTTCCGAAACGTCGAGCAAAGACGCGCTCGTTACCATATCGCCGTCTTTCATTCTAATCAATGTTACGCCCTGTGCGCTTCTGCCGGTTTTGCGGATTTCGCCGGCTTCGAGTCGAATAAGTTTTGCCTGCTGCGTAATAATTATTACTTCCGAATCCGGGTCAACCGGAAAAACCGCAACGACTTTGCCGGTTTTCTTGGTCGCTTTCATATTTATCACGCCGACTCCGCCGCGATTTTGCAGACGATATGTGCCGACCATCGTTTGTTTGCCGAAACCTTGTTCGGAAACCGACAGCATATTTTCGCTTTCGTCCGTTGAAACGGCACACGCCGAAACAACGTAATCGCCTTTTCGCAATTTAATTCCGCGCACGCCGCGGGCGACTCTGCCGAGCGGACGCGCATCGGCTTCATCAAAGCGAATCGCCATGCCGTCGTGCGTCGCAATAAAGATTTGCTTTGTGCCGTCAGTTTCAAAGACGTTCAAAAGTTCGTCGTCGTCGTCAATGTTTATCGCATTAATTCCGTTGGCGCGAATGTTTTGATATTGGCTCAAAGCTGATTTTTTGACGATGCCTTTTTTCGTCACCATCGTCACGTAAACGTCGTCGGTAAAATCTTTAACCGCCAAAACTTCGACGAGTTTGCGTTCCGTCGGAATACTTATCAAATTCACCAACGCTTTGCCGCGAGCCGCTGTGTCGGCTTCGGGAATTTCGTGGACTTTGATTTTGAAAACCTGTCCGTCGTCGGTAAAAATCATCAAGTAATCGTGGGTTGAAGCGGTGAAAAGATGGTCTATGAAATCTTCATTTTTCGCCTTTGCGCCGAAGCGACCTTTGCCGCCGCGAATCTGTGTCGAATAAGCCGAAACCGGCGTGCGTTTGATGTAACCGGCTTTTGTTACAGTAATTGCAACTTCTTCGTCGGGAATCAAATCTTCGATTTTCAGTTCGATTCCGGCATCAACAATGACTGTTTTGCGTTCGTCACCAAAAACTTTTCTAATCTCTTTTAGTTCATCAATAATCACCTGACGCAACAATGGTTCATTTGCCAGAATTGAATCGAGTTCGCCGATAAATTTCAAAATCGCTTCGAGTTCGTCAATAATTTTCTGCCGTTCGAGAGCCGACAAGCGACGAAGCTGCAAATCCAAAATCGCCTGCGATTGAATATCGCTGAACTGCAAATCACCGACGACTTTTTCAAGGTCTTTCAAAAAAGCCGAAATAGTTTTATCGGCGGGTGCGCCGCGCCACGTTTTGACTTCCTGAAGCGTCGCAAAATCACCCGTCAGCCACGCTTTAGCTTCGTCAAGCGAACGCGAACTGCGAATCAGCGGAATAATATAATCGAGCGCGTCAATCGCTTTGTTCAAACCTTCCAAAATATGCGCCCGCGCTCTGGCTTTTCGCAGTTCAAATTCGGTGCGGCGACGAACGACTTCGCGGCGAAACTCGACAAACGCTTCGAGCATTTGTTTGAGATTCAAAACCTGCGGCTGTCCGTCAACAATCGCAATGCTGATGATCCCGAAAGACATCTGCAACTGCGTCATTTTATAGAGTTTGTTGAGAACGATCTGTGGAACGGCATCGCGTTTGAGTTCGATGACGACGCGAATGCCTTCGCGGTTCGATTCGTCGCGGATTTCCGAAATGCCGTCGAGTTTTTTCTCGTTGACGAGTTCGGCGATTCGTTCAATTAAACGCGATTTGTTTAACTGAAACGGGATTTCGGTCACGACAACCGCATCGCGTTCCGTGTTTCCGCGTCCGACTCGATCAATCGCGGCTTTCGCCCGCATTTGCACGATTCCGCGACCTTCACGATATGCGCGATGAATTTCCTCGCGCCCGTAAATAAATCCGCCGGTCGGAAAATCCGGTCCGGGAACAATTTCGATCAATTGATCTATCGTGATCTTCGGATTTTTGATCAGTTCAATCGTCGCCGTGACGATTTCCGTCAAATTATGCGGCGGAATTTTCGTCGCCATTCCGACGGCGATTCCTTCCGAACCGTTAACCAGCAAATTTGGAAAACGCGCCGGCAAAACTTTCGGTTCGCTTAAAGATTCGTCGTAATTCGGCTGGAAATCTACGGTTTCCTTTTCAATATCCGCGAGCAGTTCGGAAGTAAGTTTTTGCATCCTTATTTCCGTGTATCTCATCGCTGCGGCATTATCGCCGTCAATCGAACCGAAATTTCCCTGCCCGTCAACGAGCATATAACGCAGAGAAAATTCCTGCGCCATTCGGACAATCGTTTCATAAACTGCGGAGTCGCCGTGCGGATGGTATTTGCCGATACAGTCGCCGACGACGCGAGCCGATTTTTTATACGGTTTATTGTAATAGTTGCCGAGTTCCTGCATCGCCCAAAGGACGCGGCGATGGACTGGTTTTAAGCCGTCGCGCACGTCGGGCAGAGCGCGTCCGATGATGACGCTCATTGCGTAATCGAGATACGACCGCCGCATCTCGTCTTCGATATTTACCTGATTGCGTTCTAATGCTGAATCCATTTGTTTTTCCTTGAAATAATTTTGTTGATTTTTTTACGAAACTTGTGTAAAAGGTGTGGTCATAAATTAAAAGTCTGGACATTTAAAACGATTTAAAATGTATTATTATTTTACAGGTAAAATGCCTGTTTAGCAACTTGCGAAACCTTTGCAATCCACTCAAATAAAAGCAACTTCCCGATAATTTAATTGCAAGTTTTCAATTATTTTCAAATCTAAATAATTTTAGAGGTAAATTATGATTTCATCTCCTGCCGCGGAAAGTGAAAGCCGTCGAATTCAAAGAATGTCGTTGACTTTACCGATTCGAGTTGAATCCCGCGTCAATGAAAATATCGTTTGGAACGAAGTTACGCGCTTGAACGATGTATCGGCGTTCGGCGCAGGTTTTAATCTGAGCCGTCCGGTTAAACGCGGGCGTTTGATTCAAATGACGATTCCGATGCCGCGCAAACTTCGCAGCTATGACTTTAACAAACCCCAATATAAAGTTTGGGGGTTGGTGCGAAGCTACATTACGAAAAGCAACGGAAATGCACCGAGCACTATTCCGTCGGAATGGCTTTTATCGTGGAAAATCCGCCGAAAAATTATCATAACGATCCGGCAATGCTGTTTGATATTTCTCACCGAAGCGACGGAACTATGTGGCAGGTTATCAATGCTCGGAGCAATCCTGACGAAAGCCATCTGCCGAAGGAATTGCGCCGACATTCGAGATATTCGATTCCGGCTAACGTCATTATCACGCTGCTAATTTGACAGCTCTTTCGACACTTAAATTCAGCCGATTAAATTATTAAGTGCCGCGCCGCGCAGACGAAAATCAAAATTTTCATCGTCCGATTCCGCGCCGAGATTTTTGTAAAAATTTATCGCCGATTCGTTCCATTTGAGCGTTTGCCAATCCATTCGCGCAAATCCGCAGTCTTTGGCGTATTTGGCGACTTCGCGCAGCATCACAAAACCCAAACCGTTGCCGCGCAAATCGGGCGTAATGTATAAATCTTCGAGAAAAATGCTGCGTTCGCCGCGAAAACTTTTGAATATAGGAAAATACAGTGCGTAACCAGCGTAACGATCTCCCGCCATTGCCACCAATGCCTGCACAAAACTTTCCTTTCCGAAAATCGCTTCGTGCAGATCATCTTCAGTAACTTCGCACCAATGAGCGAGTTTTTCAAATTCGGCAAATTCCCGAATTAAAATGGCAATTGCCGGAATATCCGCTTTTCGCGCTTCACGAACTAATAATTGATAATTCATAATTTTTTGAATTTTAAGAACAAATTTGTAGATTTGATAAAAGATTATTTAAAAACAAAATTGATTTTGATTTATTCCGTTGGTCTCGGAAGAAAAGGCAAATAAGTCAACAAACTGACCTTTCTCGTTTTATTATGTCAAGAACCTTTGCCAAAAAAGATATTTGAAAACTTGAGATAAGAGATGAAATAAAACGAGTATTTTAGTAGATTTATTTTTTGCGGAAGCTGTTCGACTTAAAACTCGACTCATTTCAACGGACATATTAACATTTTTTGGTTATTTTGAAACTGTGGCAACTCAAATTATTGATCGCCAACTTATCATTGTTATTCAAGAGATGCTTGTCATAACAAGTTGTCTGAAGATGCCTTTCCTTCTCGACGAACGACGCACGGCAGCAGTCATTTAATTTGTGTTAAAATTTCCATAAAGCTGCCGTTTAAATGCTCTTGACTTGAATCACCGAATTTGTTGGAAGAATGATGGAGAATATTCAGTAATGATTCGATTTTCACGCAACCAAATTATCGGTGCGCTGATATTACTCGGCTTGATCTTAATAATTGCGGCGGTTCGCTTGTTTTTGTCAGCGAGTTAATTGCTGGTTTTAATTACCGTTTTACACGCTTATTTTGCAAATTAAACTCGACAAACAAACGATTTACGCAATTGTCGGACCGACGGCTTCGGGAAAAACCGAAATCGGCGTTGAACTCGCGCTGAAAATCGGCGGCGAGATAATCAACTGTGATTCAGTGCAGATTTATAAGGAGATTCAGGTTGCAACGGCTAAACCCTCGACGGAGGAAATGCACGGCATTCCGCATCATTTGATTGGTTATGTTGCGCCCGAAATAAACTATACGGCGGCAGATTGGGCAGATGACGCGGCGGCGAAAATTGTAGAAATAGAAAAACGCGGCAAATTTCCAATTCTGGTCGGCGGCACGGGATTTTATCTGCGTTCGCTGCGCCAGCCTTTTTTTGAAAGCCCGAAAACCGACGAAAAGTTGAGGGAAAGATTAAGTACAATAAAGGAAAAAAAGGGCGCGGAACATCTTTATAAACTTCTACAAAGAATTGATAAAACGTCCGCCGACAAATTTTTTCCGCGTGATTATGTCCGTGTTCAGCGGGCGTTGGAAGTTTATTTTCAAACCGGCAAAAAATTTTCCGAAATTCAGCCGAATCGCGCCGCGCCGCCTGAGTTTGCGGAACGAATTAAAATCTTTGTGCTTAATCCGCCGCGCGATAAATTGTATGAAAAAATAAACGAGCGCGCCAAACAGCATTTTGCCAACGGTTTGGTCGAAGAAGTAAAACTTATCCGTAAAAGCGGCGTAAAAGACGACACAAACGCGCTCGGCGCACACGGTT
Source organism: Acidobacteriota bacterium (assembly GCA_039931085.1). GTDB lineage: Bacteria > Acidobacteriota > Blastocatellia > Pyrinomonadales > Pyrinomonadaceae. The sequence goes on from JBDTSO010000145.1 coordinate 6,588, forward strand.
ACCGGCGCGTTTGCGAATATTTGCGCGGCGAAAGAAGTTTGGAAAGCGCAATCGAACAAAGTAAACAGGACGTTCGCAATTATGCCAAACGACAACTTTCGTGGTTTCGGCGCGAAGAAGACGCGGTTTGGCTCGAAGGCTTCGGCAGCAGTGCGGAAACACAAAAAAAATTGTGGGAAAGGCTTAAATTAGAATAACTTGTGAAATATTTCTTGTTGTAAAATTAAATCTGTTATAAACTATTTATTGAAATCCCACATTGACGAGAATAAGAGAAATGTTATGGAAAAAACTGCCCAAAACATACAGGATGCGTTTCTAAACACGGCACGGCGTGAAAAACAGAGCGTTATGTTTCATTTAATGCACGGCGCGACGCTGACGGGCAGAATCAAAAGTTTCGATAAATTTTCGGTTTTGCTTGATGTCGGCGGACAAGATTTTTTGATGTTCAAACACGCCATTTCAACGATTTCTCAAGAACGAAAAAAAGTTAATTCGGAATAATCTATTTTGCGCGGAAAATTTATAACTTTTGAAGGAGTTGACGGAAGCGGCAAGTCAACGCAATTGCGTATGTTGGCAAGCGAGCTTTTGATGAAAGGCTTTGAGGTTCTGACGACTTGCGAACCCGGTGGAACGCCGCTTGGTCGCCGTCTGCGCGAAGCGTTTCTCGAAACTGAAGAGAATGTCGCGCCGCTTGCCGAACTTCTGCTTTTTGCCGCAGACCGCGCCCAGCACGTTAATTTTCTCGTCAAACCTGCGCTCGAAGAAGGAAAAATCGTTATTTCAGACCGCTACGCCGACGCAACCTTTGCATATCAAGGCGCAGGACGCGGTTTTTCAGAATCAACCGTCAAACAAGTTATCGAACTCGCCACCGAAGGACTTAAACCTGACCTAACAATTTTCTTTGATTTAC
>JBDTSO010000146.1:0-7507 GCA_039931085.1 Acidobacteriota bacterium
ACGCGCTGCGCCGCATCGGAAAGATTGGCAATCGGGCGCGTAAAACGCCACACCAAAAAAATTGTGATAATCGTTGAAAGAAGCAGAACCAAAAGTGTGTAAATAAGCGGTTTGGCGGCTTTGGCATTGGCTTCTTTTTTGTCGGACTCAAGAATAATCATCACATACCAGCGTCCTTTCGAGGTTTGCACGGGAATTGCGTGGGATTCGCCGTCGGCTTCGTTTTTCAAATCAGGATTTGCGTTCGGGAAGTATTTGATGTCTGCGCCGAGCTTTTTTTCGTCTTCGACGAGCGGCGGCAAATCAGTCAATTCACTTAACTTATGATATTTTGACTCGCCATCTTCGGTTGTCGGCAGGTAATCCGGCGAATTCAGGATGTCCCAAATTTGCCATTCGTTATCAATAATTATGACATCTTTAATGCGCTGCGCGGTCTTCTCATCAAAAAACGACTGTTTTCCGCTGTCAACTAAATCCTTCAAATACTCTTTCGAAGAAATACCGCTAAAACCGAGAACCATTCCCGCCACCAACGCTTGTTCTTGTACCGAGCGCAATTCGTTATTTTCCTGCTGCGTTTTGAGGTTGAGATAATATTGCACGCCAAGCGTCGTGATCAAGAGAAACGCTAAAATTATTAAAAGTCTGCCGCGAAATGTGTTGAAGAAATTCTCTCTCATTTTTTATTTTTCTTTTTTCCGGGGATTTTTCTTGGAGATTTTCCGCTGTCAATGTTATATTCTTATTTAGCTTTTGAAGCAAAGTTTGTGAGCATTTCAATCTTTTTTGATTTTGCGAGCATTTCGATTTTCTCAAAAATCACTCTCCAAATTATATAATTCAGAGGTTTTTACGATGTCAGTTTCCGCCGAAAAGTGTCTTATAAAATTCGCTGCCTTGTTTTTATTCGTTATTGCTTTACTGTTTGTTAATGTTTCGGCGCAAAAGAAAAAACCAGCCGCCAAATCAAATAATAAATTAAGTCAAACCGCTTTTAAAAATAAAGCTGACAAAACCGTTGATAAAAAATCAGCGGCAATTGGTAAAACATTAACGGCAGCCGACAAGAAAACTTCTCAGGCAAAAGGAAAAACGGCGAAAAGCAAAGCCGATTTGCAAAAGGAAGCGGAAGCCGAACGACAGGCAAAAATAGAAGAAGCGAAACAACGCGCCGCGCAGGAAGCGCGTCGGCAAGAGGCTTTGGAAGAACAACGCCGCAGGCAGCAGGCAATTCGTGAAGCCAGAGAGCGAAAACTCGCCTTTGAACGCGATCTTCGCATTACAACTGTCGAAAACATCACCAACGACGACACCGAAGGCGAAGATTTGGAAGTGCGCCGTGCCGCCGTCAACGCTCTCGGAACACGCGCTGGAACGGTTGTCGTGCTTGAACCGCAGACGGGCAAAGTTTTGACGATTGTTAATCAGGATTGGGCGATTCGCAAAAGTTTCAAACCGTGTTCTACCATCAAACTCGTTACGGCGATTGCCGGAATTAACGAAAATGTCATTGACAAAGACGGCAATATTTCAACGCGCCGGTTTCCGATGAATCTCGACGATGCGCTTGCCTATTCAAATAACAGCTATTTTCAAAATGTCGGCGCGGGGTTAGGCAATGATAAAATGATTTCCTACGCGCAAAGACTCGGTTTAGGACAACCTACGGGCATCAATGCCGAAGGCGAAACAAGCGGAAAACTTCCCTTTGGCAATAATAACGCGAGAATTTATTCGCACGGCGACGATTTTGAAGTTACGCCTTTGCAGCTTGCAGTTCTTGTTTCAGCGATTTCCAACGGCGGAAAAGTCATTGTGCCGAAAATTCCGCGCACAAAAATCGAACAGGCAAATTTTCGCGGTCAAATGCGACGGACAATCAATCTTCCGCAGGAAAATATTACAGAAGTCATTCCCGGAATGATCGGCGCGGCGACTTACGGCACGGCGCACCGCGGCGTTGATTCTGCAATGGAAGTTGCGGGGAAAACCGGCTCGTGCATCGCGCAGGGTTCGTGGGTCGGACTTTTCGCGTCGGTTGCGCCGATTGAAAATCCGAAATTTGCCGTCATCGTTATCACGCGCGGCGAAGGCGAACGCGGAAAATATGCAGCGGCAGTTGCCGGAAAAGTTTATGCTTCATTACGAAACCGTTTTGACGTAAAAGATAATAAAAATCTCGCCCAAATTCCTCTCGAACTAAAACCGCAATCAAAAGTCAATGCTAAAGCCTCAGCTCAAATAGATACGGCTGAAGGTGAAGATTCGGACGAAGGCGACACCTTGACGGCGAAAGGCAAAAAAGCCGGCGCGGATAAAATTTCAAGCCCAAAATCGGACGTTAAAAAAGCCGAAAAGCCGGAATCTCTGTTCCCGCCCGTAATTGTTGAGGTCAAAAAAAGGTCAACAAATGAAATATCGCGTCCGCGCATCGTATCTAATAATTAATTTTTTGCAAACTTCGGTTTTGGAAAAGTTTGAAATAAAACCTCACAAATTCAAAAAATAGACCATACCAAAGAACTTCAACAAAAAAGTCCGACGAACAAAAATTCGCGGCTCGTTGTGTGATGTTTATCCAAGCAAACTTCGCCTTCCTGACCAAAAGCTACTCTGTTTTGGCAGCTAACGATTTTCTTAGCGGAAAATTGAAAGAAGTCGAGAAAAGATTTTTGAGTTTTAGGCAGTTTCATAGGTACAGCAAACAAAACTTTGATATGATTCCATTGGCTGTCGGTTAAATCGGCTGGATATTTTTTCACAAAAATAATTTACCAAAACTGATCGCCAGATAATGAAAACTCCTTTATCTTGAGTTTTCAAGCAGCTTCTAAATGGAAAGCAAATCTCGCAAATTCTACGTTGATTGGTGGAACATTAAAAAAACTACGGTTTACGTTATCATTGCCGGAATTGTGTTTTTGTGAATTAGATATTAGATGTTAGATTAAAGAGTTATGAGTTAAATTTATCATTTATCAATTCAGTTCAAAATCCGAAAACTGACATCTAACATCTGACATCCACACATAAAAATTGAGCCATCAACATACACATACCCACGAAAGACGCTCGGCACAGAGTTTAACAAAACTAAAATTCGCGCTCGGCTTAACCTTTGTTTATATGCTGGCGGAAGCCGTCGGCGGTTGGCTGGCGAATTCGCTCGCACTGCTTGCCGATGCCGGACATATGTTGACGGACGTTGCCGCTTTGTGTCTAACTCTGGCGGCGATTTGGTTTGCGGCGCGTCCGGCAACTGATAAAAAAACATTCGGCTATTATCGCTACGAAATTCTTGCCGCCTTTGTCAACGGAATCGCGCTGGTTTTGATTTCTTTATGGGTGATTTACGAAGCGTTTGAGCGTTGGCAAACGCCGCAAAATGTCAAAGGTTTTGAAATGACTGTAGTTGCCGTCGGCGGTTTGGTTGTCAATGTCATCGCTGCTTTTCTGCTTCACGGCGGACACGAACACGATTTGAATATGCGCGGCGCGTGGCTGCACGTGATGGGCGATTTGCTCGGTTCGATAGCAGCAATTATCGCCGGTGCGTTGATTCTCGCGTTCGGCTGGACTTGGGCTGATGCCGCCTCCAGCGTTTTGATAAGTTTAATTATAATTTTCGGCGCGTGGAATCTTATCAAAGAATCGGTCAATGTTCTGCTCGAAGGCACGCCCGCGCATATTAATTTAACGGCTGTTGAACAGGCGATTTTGCAGACGGAAAATGTCGCAAACGTCCACGATCTTCACGTTTGGACGATAACTTCGGGAATGGAAGCATTGAGCGTTCACATTGTTCATCAGGAAAATGTTTTGCAAGCCGACCTTTTACAAAAAATCAGGGAAAAACTGCACGACGAATTCGGCATTGACCATTTGACGATTCAGATGGAAACATTCGCCGAAGAAATGATGGACGCGCATCAATGTTTTTCGGGCGCAAACTGTTTCGCACCGGCGGAAATATCCAAAGTCCAAAGTCCAAAATCCAAAGTTCAAAATTGAGAATGTAAATTCTATAGATTTGTCGGCAATAAATTTTTCTTGCAGATTTAACCTAAAATGTCTGAAATCAAATTAGCTTACGGGAAAACATTCATCAACTTTGCCTTTGATGAAAATAAGTTTGATATTTTGGGTAAAACAGAAGCCGAATCCGCGTTGACGGATGCAGCAATTGGCGCGAAACTCGACAGTCCGATTGATTCGCTGACAGTCGAGGAAATTGTCGGTCAGGGCGAAACGGTTTTGATCGTCGTTCCCGACGCGACGCGCCAAACAGCGAGCGGTCAGATTGTAAATTTGCTCGTTCGCCGTTTGATTGCAAACGGGACGATGCCTTTTGATATTCGTATAATTTTCGCAACCGGCATTCACCGCAAAGTTACCGAAGCTGAAAAACAACCTATTCTCACGCCGTTTATCAATCAACGCATCAAAACTCTCGACCATAACCCGCGCGATCTGGCACAAATTGTTAATTTCGGTGAAACTTCCGGCGGCATTCCGATCCAGCTTAATCGTGCTTTGACTGAACACGATCACGTTATTATTATTGGCGGCATTTCGTTTCATTATTTCGCCGGATTTACGGGCGGCAGAAAGTTGATTTGTCCCGGACTAGCTTCGACGCAGACGATTTCCGCGACACATAAATTAGCTTTTGACTGTGAAATAAAATCCAGACGCAAAGGCGTTGACACGGGAATTTTATACGAAAATGCCGTTCACGAAGCATTTGTGAAAGTGGTTAAACAAGTTCCGCCTTCTTTTTCGATAAGTACAATCGTCAATGAAAACGGCGAAGTGATAGATTTATTTTGCGGCGACTGGATTTCCTCGCACAAAAAAGCGTGTGAATTTTACGCTTCAAAACACACGATTCAAATTGCCGAAAAGCGCGATTTAGTAATAGTTTCCTGCGGCGGATTTCCGCACGACATAAATATGATTCAGGCGCACAAAGCTCTCGATATGGCTTCACGCGCCTGCGCTGAGGGCGGAACGATTATTCTTCTCGCCGAATGCGCCGACGGTTTGGGCAGAAACGATTTTTTATCGTGGTTTGAAGCGGAAAATTCAAACGCTCTAGCCGAAAAACTTTGTGAAAGTTATCAGGTCAACGGACAAACGGCGTGGAATTTGTTACGCAAAGCGGAAAAATTTAACGTCAGAATCATCACTTCCTTATCTGAAAACGAAACGCGCCTGATGCGCCTTCAAAAAGGGCGTTCCCTAAATGAAATTTTGACGGAAATTGATAAAACCTCAAATGGTTATATTCTGCCTTTCGGCGCGAAATTTTTGGTAAAAAAATGATACCGCTTCCCGTTTTCACAACATTATTCGGCTTCTTTGGCGGGCGGAAAGATAAGTGAAAGAATTATCGAAAGCAATATTGTGCCGACGACGATTCCAAGCGAAATATTGATGACGATTTGCTCAAAGTCGTGATGCACATATCTTTGCAGAAACACGCTGAGAGCCGAACCGCTTTCGCCCGTCGCCATCAGCAAACCTTCCGCAATCAGCGGCAAAAGCATTTTGAAGCCGATAAAACTCAAAACAAAAGCCAGTCCGTATTTGAGAAAATGAAATTTGTCCGCCATTTCGACCAACAGGAAAAAGAACGTCCGCAAACCCAAAATTGCGAATATATTTGAGGTGTAAACGATAAATCTGTCGGTCGTAATTCCGAAAATCGCCGGTATCGAATCAACAGCGAAAACCAGATCGGCGACATTTATCACGACTAAAACAAGCAGAAGCATCGTTCCGAGCCGTTTTCCGTCTTTAACGACCAAAAACTTTTCGCCCTCGAAAGTTTTCGTAATCGGAATAAATCGCGTCGTCAGCCGAACTATCAGGCTTTCTTCAGGATTAAAATCTTCGTCGTCGCTGAACATTTTAATTCCCGTATAAACAAGAAACGCGCCGAAGAAATAAAGAATCCAGTGGAATCTTTCGACCATCTCCGCGCCCGCGAAAATCATTATCATTCGCAGCACAAGTGCCATAAAAATTCCCCAAAACAGTGCGCGGTGCTGATATTTTTTGGGAACTTTGAAGTAGTTAAAAATTAGTAGAAAGACGAATAAATTATCAATCGAAAGCGAAAGTTCGATCAAATATCCGGTGAAAAACTCTTTGGCTTTGTGCGAAGCCAAAGCCCAATCCTGATTGTGTGTGCCGACGTGCCAGTAAATAAAACCGTTGAAAGCGAGCGCGAGCGAAATCCAAACGATGCTCCAGCCGATTGTTTCCCGGCGCGTCGGCGTGTGCGCGTGCCGATTGACGATGCCGACATCAACAAAAAGCGCAATCAAAACGACGGCAAAGAAAAAAATCCAGACCCACATCGGGTAATCAATATTCATACTAAATTAAAATACAGGGTTTAAGGCTCAAAAGTCCAAAGTCCAGAGTCTAAGGTTCAAAATTGGTTTGTCTTAAACTTTGGACTCTGGACTTTGGACTTTGGATTCACAATTTACATCGGCTGAATTCTGAGCAAATAGCTGCAAACGGCAATCGGAACGCCGGGAGAAACCGAAATTCGCTGCCCGACGGGAAGTTCGTAATTATTTATCATCGCCGGATTGCGCCCTTCGTTGAGAAGCGAAAAATTTCCCTGTGAGTCGTATATTAAACTCAGGTGACGGCGGCTGATTTCAGGATCGCCGGTCAAAGCCACATCAACCGGCTTTGATTTTGAACCGCGCCCGATGCTGATTTCATTTTGATAAATCGGCAAAACCGTCTGACGCACGCCGTCGCGCCAAATTTCCAATTTGTAAAGTTCTTTCGCCGGACGCTTCTGAACGTGCGTCAGTTCTTCAGCGTCGCCGGTTTGATATTGGGAAACTTGCGGCACGTTTATCTGCGGAATTGTGGGCAAAGGTTGATTTGAACGAGTCGTTTGATGCTGCACAAAATTCGGCGATTGCAAAACCGGAGAATTTTCTTTCGGCGGCGTAATCGTTGGAGTTTTCGGACGCGCCAATATGCTTGTTTTATTGCTCGAAGCGTCGTCCCAACTGTGCTGAACGCGCACATCGCCCTGTTCGAGTGTGCCGTCAACACGCAGTTCAACGGCGAAAGACTGCGTTTCCAGCTTTCTTTTTCCGGCAATTTCCTTCGCCCGTTCAGCCAAAATGTGATAAAGCCCTTGTTCCAAACCTTTGCGTTTTACGCCTTGCCAATCTTTATCGTCGGCTTCGCTCAGAAAAATTATGTATTCGGTCGGAATAATCGTTGTGCCTTGCGGCAGCGGAACGAGTTCGCGCTGCATCACTTCTTCGACGGCTTTGGCGATTTTGACGATAAATTCCTCCGCCTGACTGCGCGGTTTAACCTGTGCGTCGCGGGCGGCTTCTTCTAAAACGAGTTCCGCCGATTCGCCGTCTATCCAACGTCTTACTTTATCCAATACGCTCACTAATTTTCACCTCGAAATTTTTATTGTGTCGTCGCCCGCTCTGGTTTTGCCGCTGATCCA
>JBDTSO010000147.1:0-7328 GCA_039931085.1 Acidobacteriota bacterium
ATTCGATACATTCTTCTTTGGTATCGAACAATTCATCCTGACTTTCCTGAACAAACTCATCAATAACGTCCCGAAACGCCTGCGGTGCTTGATCGAGCAAAGTTGTCATCGCCACAATCAAATCGTATGGCTTTACGCCTTGCTGATTGGCAAATTCAAAAAATTCTTCATAATTGCCTTCGTAGTAAAAAATGGTCAACAGCAAATGAAACACGCGCGATTCCAAATATTCTTCAAAACTAAATGTCGGTGTTTCAACCACGATTTCTTCAATTTCTACGATTGGTTCCTCCGTATATTTGCCGATGTTTCGCGCAACGACGCGAAACCGCGTGTTGAACTGCCATTTATCACGGCTTTCGGGATTATTCAGAGGCGCACCGTGAAGCAGCATAAGCTGATGCGCGGAAATGCGTTTAACGCCCGAATCTAAAAGGCTTTCGACGGATTTCATAAACGAAGCCTTGGTTTCTCCCGGCATACACAAAATCAATTCGCCGTAAGACTGCATTCCTTGCGAAAGCAGTTCTTTTTGAATTTCGGCATAAGTTTCGAGTTTGATATTTGAACGCTTAATATTTTTCAAAACTTCGGGATTCAGCGACTGCACCGCCGAAGTCATCGGCAAAACGCCGTTTGTCTTACGCATTACGCGGATAATTCGCTCGTGTTTGTTTTTTCCGGTGGTCGTTCGCAAGTATTGCGGAAAATTAAATTTCTTCTGCAAATAGGCGATATAATCCGCCACTTCTTCATCGAGCGGATACATTCCGAAATTATCGTCGGCAAAACAAAGCGGGATTTCGGGTTTTACTCTTTTGGCAATATAGAGCAAATCGTTCTTGACGTTTTCGGCGGAGTGGCTGTAAATTTTATTGTTGGATGAAACGCTCGAATTACAAAATTGGCAACTGAAAGGACAGCCCCGCGCGATCTGCATCATCGGAAAATATCCGGTTTCAAAAAAAGAATCCATAAAACCGGCTGAATAAGGCGAAGGTATTTCGTCTAAATTCAGCATCCGTTCAACTTCGCCGCCGTTCACCAAATCTTCCGTGTTTTTATCAATCCACATATTTCCCGGCACAGCCGATTCCTGCACGCCTTCGATTGTTTTTCCGTTATCAACGTAGCGTTGAATAATATTGGCAAAAGCTCGCTCGCCTTCATACGTCGGACCGCGCACGGCAATATCTACCGCCGGAAGAGTTCGCAGATACGATTCCTGCTCTTGTTCCGTCAGCGGAAAATTAGGTCCGCCCATAAGCGTCAGCATATCGGGCTTTTTCGCTTTGGCATATTGAGCAAAATGATAAGCAAGTTCGTGATTCCAGGCGTAACTGCTCAAACCCAAAACATCAGGCGGAGAATTATCAAGGATTTTCTTAAGGTCTTCAGGTTCTCGAACGATTGTAAAATCCAGCGTTTCCAGCGTTTTGACGTATGCCTGAGCATACGCCGCCAGATTTGCCACGCCCAACGGATATACATCCGACGACATCGTAACTTGATTATGTCCTAAATCGGCTAGAACAATATTCATATAAACTCCTCCTTCCTTTCTAGCACACAAAAGAAAGATAATCGGTTCGTTTATCTTCCGAAATATATTGGTTTGATAAATAACAGCATCTGTTTATATTTACTGTGAAAACACAGATGCCTCTGCCAATTAATTATTTGACATGAGAACCCATCGGGAAGCCGCTGTATTGCGGCAAACTCAACTTAAATGCTGTGAGCTAAAAGTTTTTTGTTAAATTATTATGTTTGTGTCAAACGTGCATCGGAGAAACCTACTGTTTTATTAGACTGTTTATCTTATTAAATGCTTTTTGACAAAATTAATAAATATCTGTGTATGTCGTCTAAACTCTTTAGTGACGGCAATAAACGTCAAAGCATTTCATATAGGCAAAATCAGATAAAAGTTCAGATTTATACGGATAAATGTAAAAAGACGCAAACTTTTTGCTTTAATATAAGTTGGTTACTTGAAAAATATTGTTTTGCGAACGCCTTCGTCAATCGTTGTGATCGGCTGCCAATCGGTCAATTCGCGCAGCCGTTTAACAACGACGGGTTCGTGAGCCATCTCTTCCGGGCGAGTCGGCAGTTCGCCGAATTTTAATTTGTCCGCGGAAATACCGATAACGCCGGCAGCCGCTTCCGTAAATTCTCGAATGGAAGTTAGTTTGCCGGTTGCCAAATTAACAATCTCGCCTCTTCTGCGAGTCCGTGCTGCCCCAAGCCGCAAAAGACCTTCTGCTACATCGTCAACATAGACGAAATCCCGCTTATGTAAACCTGCCGTAAGCGAAATGGATTTTCCGGCGCGGGCGGTTTTGATTAAAGTCGGCAGCAATCGTTCCGATGATTCGCCGGGTCCATAGACGGCAAATAATCTTGCGGTTAATCCCTTTATTTTGCAGCGGCGGCAGCAATCGGTCAAAGCCTGCGTTCCCGCAAGTTTTGATTTTCCGTATAAAGTCGTCGGATTCGGTGCTGAATCTTCAGCCAGATCACCTTTGATTGCGCCGTATTCCATCGCAGTTCCGGTGTGAATAATTGTCTGACCTGTCCATTTCGAATCTTTTATTTCGGCGACAGCCTGACAAACATTCTCAATTAGGCGGACATTAATTTGATAAGCCGTTTTTTCGTCCTGCTCCGCGCGGTCAACTCCGTAACCAGCAAGATTAAATATGACAGCCGGACGAACAATTTTAATCAATTCGCGGACACTGGATTCATCTTGAAAATCTAATTCAAACAGTTCGCCTTTGAAATCATATTTATTAAAAATACTTTCCGCCGCCGATATATCGCGCACTGGTAAAAACAATTTCGCGCCCGCCGCATAGAGATTTCGTGCCGTCCAGCGACCGATAAAACCCGTTGCACCCAGAACCAATGTTTTTACACCCGCGTATTTTGATTTAAAGTCGTTCGGGAGATTTTCATTTTGACTATTATTGTTCACCGTCTTTTAATAAATCTTCAGCTTTGAGCGGACCGGCGGCGACTTCAAATCCGCGTTTGGTCAGAGATGGGCTTTTTACTATCCATACAGGTCTGTCCAAATATACTTCAAGCAGTTTTTTCCGCCTTTCTAAATCTCCGGTCTCTATGCAGTTAAGCCGATCAGCACATTTACTTGAAATATGTTCCCATGCGTAGATCGGCGAATCTGCATTAAAATCCAGAGGATTATAGATCATTGCGGAATCGTAATCGTGTTGGTATTTATTTTCCTGAACCTGAATCAAAACAAGACTTCTGCCAAAATTATACTCGTCAGCCAAATATCGTATATCCGGGCGCATTCCCCGAAAGTTATGATATTTATCAACCGCCCGCCACGGAATAAAGTTAAGCAGTGTCATAAAACAGAGAGCCGCAATTGCGACATACAACCGAATCTCCGCATCTGCCGACTTATCTCTTAATTTTTCCGCCAACGCCTGAATTCCTCTGACCGTTAAAACGATCAGCGGGACGACCATCAAAAACCAATATCGCGCGGAAAAATCCGGTCCGCCGCTAAAGTAGTAAAAGAAATGCAGTGTATAAATTACAAAAATTACCGCCAACATTAGGTAATCACTTCGCTGATATTTGCCGGAAAAGACAAATACGGCAATCAGCAGAAAAGAACCTATGCTCCAACCGAGCAATTCCGTATTGAGCGTCGAAATATTTAAATTTGAATTAACCAGCGCGTCAAACGGGCTGTGTCCGGGATTCGGATCGAGCGACCAACTCATTCCCCGATCAGGACCGAAACCGTAGGCGTTGGAGTTCACGCCGAAGTGGGCATCCGTATATTCCATAATCGGAAATTTTAGCGGATCACCTGTTAATTGAGCATTATAAAACAATCCGATTGCGCCGATGAGCATTGAACCGAGAACAAGTCCGGCAATTCCCGCTAATTTCAGACGTTTTCCTCCCAAACCAATCGCCCAAAGTCCCAATAAACCGGCGGCGGCGACAGCTTCGAGCGGTCTGATTAAAAAGATAAATCCGAGAAAAAAACCGCCCGCCCACGCCCAGATAACTTCTCCTTTTCGTCGTGTCCAGGCTACGCCGAGTGCTGCCAGCAGCGCACAGGTCAACGCAGCCATGTGAGTCATAAAACTCATTCCGAGAAAGACATACCACGGCGATACGCAGAGTAAAAATATAGAAGCCCGTGCAACGGGTTTCGGATACAGTTCGCGGAGCAGCATATAAGCCAAAAGCAGATTGATGCCGGCTAAGATTGGATTTACCAGCCACGGAACGCCCAATAGTGTGCCGATTGCCAGTATCAATGCCCATCCCGGCGGAGGAACTGAATACCAGCGATCACCTTTTACTTCCATCAAAAAGACTTCAAACGCTTCCGAAACCGGCGGCGCAGGCATTGTCAACGAACCGTTTGCAAAAAAACGAGCTTGAGTTAAATAGGCAACTTCATCAGGAACGTGCGGATGCCTTTCGTATGAATAGACGTTTAGCAAAGCGGCAAGAATTACAACAAAAAAAGCCGATTTCAAAGCAAACCGATCCGGCATTCCCGGTTCAATGGCGGTTTCAGTTCCGAGATTGCCGAACAAGCGTCCGAATAAATTTTGAAGTTTTTTATGAGCGTTTGCCGGAATTGCAAATGCCGCCAAAATGATGTTGCCGAGATTTATTGTCTGCAGAATACAAGCCAATGCAAGTTCACTAGCATAAAAGCGTATATTCTCCGATACGGTTGCACTGCAAATGAAGAAAACAGAAACGATTAAAACAATCTGCCACCAACGAAATTCTGTTTTGAGCCAATTCCAAATCCGTGTCCGACGGCTGACGATGCCGATAAAAACAAAAACAGCCTGAACAATCAAAATTCCCCACAACAGCGGCGAAGTGTAAAGAATTTCGCTTACGGATTTGAGATGTTGATAGTGAAGACTCGATCCGGCATAAGTTATTTGAAAGATAACCGCCTGACTGATCAATGCCAAACCGAACCAGAAAGCCGCTCGCTGCCACTCAGTCCGAACCGCCAAACTCGCAATAATACAAGCAGCACCCAATGAGATCGGCACACAGATAAGACCTGTAAAATCATTTTCCGCGTTGCGAAAAACCGCACCGAAGAATGCCCAAATGATAAAAAAAACGCCCGGCGTAAATATGAACAGCCTGATTAAACGGGATGAAAATTTATATTTTATGTTAGATGAAGTAAAAACGGGATCAATCGAGGACATAAATTATTCTTTACAGAGAAGTTTTGGCATAAATCGTGACAACACCGGCGGAAGGAATCGCCGCGTTCAGCGCATTGTCTTTTTTAAGTGAAATGTCCGGTATTTTTACGTCCGTCTGCTCCGCTGTCGTATAACTGATGCCATATACGCCGGGCGGAAGTCCTTGAACGGCAACAGTTCCCGGCACGTCGGCTTTGACGACCAAAACGTATCTGCCGTCGGCATTTATAAAAGCCAACGGGTCAAAACTTGAGTTTGTTGTTTCCGCGCCGATTCTTTGCGCTCCTGAGCGGATGTATCGAAAATATTGGCGCAGAAACTTTGTCCGACTGCCCATTGTAATTACAGGTTTTTCCGGATTTTTATCATTTATCAGAAAATATTGTGCGCCGTTATCACGAACAATCGGAAACGCCAGCGTGTATTGCTGCCACGCCGAATTACGACCAATTTTCAAATCTTCGTGAAGTGTTTTATAATCCGCTCCGATCCATTCGAGCATCGCGGTTTGTTTGTTGTACTTAACGGCGCGTTCCGCAATATTATTCAATACATCTTCCGACGCACCTTTATAACGGTGATAAGAAAATTCTTTAACATATTCCATCGCGCCCGGAACATTTGCTATTTGATCTATATAAATCGGGGCTTTTGAAGCATTTGTCGTGCTTGGAATAATAAACGCAGACTTAAAATTATTGGCACGCAGCCGTTTTGCCGTCGCCACCATCGCTTTGCCGATGTCTTCACCGCTCCAACCTGTTTTATTATCCGGTTCTAAAATGACCTCGACGGCATCCGGCACAAAACCGTATTTATTTTGAATATGCTGATAGGTTGCCAGCATAAATTCCGCATATTCTTCGGGATTACTATTATGTCTGATGTTTGATTCGCCGCGTCCTTTCGGAAAATCAACGTAATTCAAATTCACAAATAAAGATTCGCCGCGTTGAGTCAAAAGTTTTTTCATCGGCAGCACTACTTTTTCAATCGTTAAATCAATTTGGGAAAACTGAAAGCCTTTCGGATTGATTACAAAGGGATTATCATTATCATTGATAATTTCGTGCCGTTTTGCGTAGAATTCACTATCACTTATTTGTCCCGATTGCCAATGAGTAAAATAATCCGTGGGATTTTCAAAGCCGCTTCTGATTTCCAGACGAAGGCGGTTTATTCCCAGATCATTGACTGCTTTATCAAACAACTCTTGACTATAATTATCGAATGCTTTGGAAGAATGCTCACCGGACTGAGCAGTTGCTTCCCAACCCGACATTTTTTGAAACTTCTGCGTTGGATTTATTTTAATAATCGCTTGCTGCGACGTAACTTTTCCGCAACCGACGACAAAGAGCAGAGTCGTTATCGCCAATAAATACAAAAAAGAATGCTTCATCACTTTTTCCTTAATCTTCAACGACGTGCTTGGCAAATTCTGTCCGATAGTTTTGCCACTTTTCTTTATCAAATTCGCCCGTTTCACTCAGACAATCAACCGCGCCGTAAGCCATCGCCAAAGCGTGATGAGTATTGTCGTGCGCGAATAAACCTTGTCGTCCGAAGGTTAAAACACGCTCCAAAGAGTCCGCCCATTCGTCCTGCAATTGAAAAGATTTTTCGTAACCTTCGTGATAAATCGGATAAGCGAACGGCAGACGCTTTGTTTCAACTTGCAAAACTTTAGACTTAATCGGCAGCCCGCATTTTTGGAGCGAAAACCGAACCATATTTCTCAATTCTTCATCCGAAGCGTTCCAGACTTCGTCGCCGATTGAACAGGGAAGTTCTCCGCACAAAACGGTTTTATTTATCGGCTCACGGCTCGCGCTGTAATTTTTCGGTTCGGAAAGTCTGGTCAGTTTTATGTTCGCTTCGGGAAAATAATGCGCGTCGAATTCCGTCCATTGCGATTGCTCCAACACGAGATAAATCAAAACCATCGCCCGATATGAAATCTCTTTGCTGGCTTCGATAATCTCAGTCGGCGCGGATGGTGAAACGACTTTTGCCAAAACCGTCAGCGGAATCGTTGACCAAATATAATCAGCTTCTATGGTTTCGAGATTGCCGTCGTTT
>JBDTSO010000148.1:0-7303 GCA_039931085.1 Acidobacteriota bacterium
AGACGTGCCGATCAGTTCGCGCTGCTCGCGCCGGGCGTGACCAAAGACGGACGTTTCGGGCTTTTAAGTTATCGCGGACAATCCGGCGTTTTCAACAATTTTACACTCGAAGGCAACGACGACAATCAAGCGTATTTTTCGGAAGCAGCAGGCAGAACGCGCATCGCCAGCAATATCAGCGCGAATGCGATTCAGGAATTTCAAGTTGCTACATCCAACTTTTTGCCGGAATTCGGACGTTCGGCGGGCGGCGGTATTAACGCCGTCGTGCGTTCGGGCGGCAACACTTTTCACGGCGACGGTTTCGAGTATTTTCGCAACCAAAGTTTGAACGCCCGCGACCCTTTGGCGACGATCAACCCGGACGAACGCCGCGACCAATTCGGCGGCTCGTTCAGCGGTCCGATCATCAAAAACAAACTTTTCTTTTTCGCCAATTACGAGCAGCAGCTTCGCAACTTTCCGCTGCTCACACAGGATTTGAGCGGCGTTTTGACGACCGGACTGTCGCCGACCGCAAATGCCGCCGACCGTGCCGCATTTGCCAGGGGCGCAGCGGATTTGAGCAGTCGTTTTCCCGGCGGCGCACCCGGCGGAACGCTGCCGCGCAAGTTTAATCAAAATCTGGCACTTGCCAAAGTTGATTACAACATCAACCAAGCCAACACTTTTTCGCTCACCTACAATTATCTGAACGCCCGCAACTTAAACGGTATTCAAACATCACTGGTGCTGGGCAACGTCGGACGCAACGGTTCGGACGACGTACGAATTACTACTGTTAACGGACGTTTAACGACCATCATCAGCCCGAAAACGGTCAATGAATTTCGTTTTGAAGGAAAGCGCGATTTTGAATTTGAATTCGGCAACGAACCGCCGCCGCAGGTTTTCGTCGGCGGATTTTCCTACGGACGCGCCAGTTTTCTCGAACGTCCCGCGCTGCCCGACGAACGACGTTACCAAATAGTTGATAACATCAGCTACATTATCGGCAATCACGCCATCAAAATCGGCGGCGACATCAATTACGTCCGCGACAAAATCAACAATCCGTCGAACTTCGGAGCGTCATATACTTATACGACCGCCTTGGAATACGGCAGAGACTTAATTGCCAACGAAAACGGCAGCTCTTCGACAGCGGGTTTTCGCCCGAATTATTCGAGATACACGCAGAGTTTCGGAATTCCCGGCTTGACGTTTTCGACGACCGATTATTCGGCGTTCATTCAAGATCAGTGGCGTATTCGCAAAAACTTAACCATCAACTACGGTTTGCGCTACGATTTACAGCGGCTGCCCGCTCCGGTCGCCCCGAACCCGGACGTTCCCGAAACGACCGTCATCAATCAAGCCAATTCCAATTTCGGTCCGCGCATCGGCGTGGCGTGGGACATTTTCGGCGATCAAAAAAATCTGATTCGCGGCGGCTATGGAATTTACTACGGCAGAACGCCGAACGGGACAATTTTCAACGCCCTGACGCAGACCGGCTTGACCGATGCCAACGGCAGACCCGATCTGGAGCGCACGGTGGCGAGTATTTCAATCAACGCCACTACTTCCGGCGCGCCCGTTTTTCCTAACATTTTGCCCAGTCTGAACAATATATCAGCCAGAACAAATGTTTATCGGCTCGACCAAAATTTTAAGAATCCGCGCCTTCAGGAAATCAACATCGGTTACGAACGCGAGATCGTCAAAAATCTGAGCGTGTCGGCGAGCTTCATTTACACCAAGGGCGAACGTCTGCCGGTCGTTTTCGACACCAATTTAGTCGCTCCGGCTTTCACGAGAACTTATGCTCTGCCGGACGGGACGACTTTCAACGTGCCGTTCGCCGCCGCCGTCATTTGCACGGCTGCCGCCGCTAACGGCAGTTGTCCGGCGGCGAACGTCCGACAAGTTGACGATTCGCGCCCCGATCCGAGATTCAGTTCGCTCACCCAGCAGCGTTCCATCGGCGCGACTTATTATAAAGCTCTGTTCGTCGAGGTCAAACGCCGGTTCGCGCAGAATTTCCAATTCAACATCGCTTACACTCTGGCGAAAGCGGAAAATCTGTCCGACACCGGAAACGGCAGCGGCAGCGGTTCGGAAAGTCCGTTCGGCGGTTCGAGCTTATTCAATCAGTTTGACAATACGACGAATCGCGCCGCCGCGCCGACCGATCAGCGGCATCGTTTCGTTTTCAACGGCATCTACCAGCTTCCGAAGTTCAAAGACAGGAGCAAATTCGCCCGCGCACTGCTTAACGGCTATCAATTGAGCGGAATTTTTACGGGCGAATCGGGCAGACCGTATTCGGCGACCATCGGAATTAACAGTAATATTCGCTTTGCACAAAACGGTCAAATTTTCGCGCCCTTCGGTGGCGGAACGGTCGGTTTGGGCGGCTTAAGTCTTGCGCCGAACGTCCAGCGCAATAGCATCTATGGTGATGCCAACTACAAAGTGGATTTGCGTCTGTCGCGTAAATTTAACGTCACGGAAAAAGTTCAGATTGAGTTAGTCGCCGAGGGTTTCAATATCTTCAACCGCGCTAACTTTAACGGCTTTAACACGACTCTCTACAATGCGACTACGCCGTCGGGCATCATTTCGTCCGACACGCCGATTCAACTCAACCGAACCAATAATTTTGGCGTGGCAAATGCGGACGGTTCGCAGCCGGACGGAACCAACGCCCGCCGCTTTCAACTCGCCGCACGTTTTCGGTTTTAGTTAAGAACCGCATTTATTAGGTTAAAGGGAAGAATTAATTTAATTGATTCTTCCTTTTTTATGAGAAATTCAAAGTTGACTGAGATTAATCTGCGATAACAAAAATCAAGAGGTTTGTATGACGAAAAAATATTTGGCAATGTGTCTTTTTTTAGCGGCTTTTAATTTATTTTTCGTAACGGTAACATCAGCTTGGGACGATACCGGACACAAAGTAATTGCCAATATTGCGTGGAGGCAGATGTCCCCGGAAGCCCGGGAAACAGCCATTAAAATTTTGCTCGCCGCGCCGGAAGATTCCAACTTGGCAGTGTATTATCTGCCGGGTTCGCGTTCGCGCGAAGCCAGAGAACTCGATTTTTTTATGACCGCGTCCACTTGGTCGGACATAATCCGCAACCGCGATTTCAAGATTCGTTTTGAAAAATACAATCAGGGACAGTGGCATTACGCCGATATTTTCTGGCAGCAAACCGGCGGCAAGCCGCTGATTCTGGCGAATCGCAGCGAAGGTTTGGCGACTCCGAAACTTTACGATTTCGAGAAGGAATTGAAAGACGATTCGCTTTCCGATGCCGAAAAAGCGATTAATCTGGCGTGGTTTCTGCACGTCGCGGGCGATATACACAATCCGCTGCACAACGCTTCGAGAATTACGGAAATCGAACCGAAAGGCGATTCGGGCGGCAATCTTTTCCTGCTTTCGCCGCCGGACGCGAAGAAAAATCGCGTCAATCTGCATTCGTATTGGGATTCGATTCTCGGACGAAATATGCCGCGCCAAAACGACGCTTGCGACGCGGATTATATACCTTCAATCGCCGACAAAATAATAAAAGATTATCCGTTCGAGCGGATGAAAAACCTGCTCAAACTCGGAGATTACAAGGAATGGAGCATCGAAGGTTTCGAATATTTGGATAAAAACGTCTATTCCGCCGATTTGAAACGCGGCGAGCTGCCTTCAAAATTTTATCAAACCCGCGCTTTTGCCCTCGGCGAACGGCAAACCGCGCTGGCTGGTTATCGAATCGGCGAAACTTTGAATAATATGTTCGGCAAATCCGACGATAATGATTCATTGAACAAACCAAAATAGTGTAAAATGTTCGTGCTTTTTCCAAATATAAAATTTTTTCGTGTAATTTTCGGCGGCAGTTCCCGAAAATATTCAGGAGACTCGAATGAGATTCAATCAAATTTCCGCGTCGCGTCGCGGTTCGCTGTTGATCGTGACAGGTTTCGCGTTGTTATTTTTTTTATTAATCGTCTTTATTTATAAGCCTTTCAAGTCTCTGGCGGAAGATGAAAAAATCGCTAATCAGCCCGCTTCGGAAGGTCGCGTGATTACTCCGGCGGGCGAACTTTTGATGGACGCAACGACGGGAAAACCGGCAGTCGGCGCGTTGACGATGGATTTCGTGAGAAGTCCCGACACTTTCGGCGCGGACAGGAAAGGGCGATATTTGCTGGCGATTAACAGCGGTTTCGGCGTGCAGTTCGATGCCGAATCGAATCGCGCCGAACAATCAATCGCCGTCATTGATCTGAACGCCAAACCCGCGCCGCAAGTCGTTCAAAACGTCTATTTTCCGTCGCCGCAGAGCGTTAATTTCGGCGTTCGGTTTCATTCCGCGCCCGATAATGACGGCAATTTTCGTCTGTTTGTCGCGGGCGGATATGAAAATAAAGTGTGGATTTTCAAATTCTCGCCAAATCAGTCGGAACCGATTACGCCCGCTTCCGCCGGCAAAGATGCGAAAGGAGAAGTAACAAAAATCACCGCGCCGTTTATAGATGTCAGCGGTTTGGCGATGAACGCGCCGTCGCCGAATTACAACGGCAACACGGCGGCGGTTTATCCGACCGGAATCGCCTTGAGTCCCGACGGCGAAACGCTTTACACCGCCAACAATCTCGGCGACACGCTCGGAATAATCAGCGATTTGCGCGACGCGCGGAAACTTGAGCGCGTTTCGCTAAACAGACCTAATTCAAAACAGTTCGTTTATCCGTATGATGTGGAAATTCTGCCCGCCGATGACGGCAAAAAAGCTTCGAAAGCCTACGTTTCTTTGTGGGGCGACGGTTCGATTGCCGTTGTTAATTTAACAAGTCAAAACAAAGTTTCGCATATTTCGGTTGACCGCCATCCGACGGCGATGATTTTGAATCAGGCGAAAACAAAATTATTCGTCGTCAACTCCAACGCCGACAGCGTTTCGGTGATTGATACGAAAACCGACAAACTGCTCGAACGAATCAGTTTGAAACTCAGCGAAACCGAAAAAATCGGCGCAAGTCCAGAAGGTTTGGCGTTGAGCGAAGACGAAAAAACGCTTTACATCGCCAACGCTCACGCCAACGCCGTCGCGGTTGTCGCACTTGGCGCAGCAAGTCCAGAGTCCAAAGTCCAAAGTCCAAAGTCGGAAGAAAAGGACGAAAAAGCAGAAATCGAAAACCAATCCAAACTGCTTGGATTTATTCCGACCGGACAATACGCTTCGGCGATTGCGGTAATCGGCGATAAATTGTTCGTCGCCAACGGCAAAGGCACGGGCGTTGAAAATTCTTCGATGACGGTCAATAATTCCGGTCGTGTGCCGAATGCACCGAATAAAGAGTTTCCTCAGACTGAAAAACGGCAGGGCGGAGAATACTCGGTGGCGATTGTCGCCGCAAATATCAGCCTTATTTCAGTTCCGAAGGAACGTGAACTTTTCTATTATACGCAATCAGTAATGCAAAACAACAATTTGATCGGCGCGAAGAAAACCGCGCTTTTCAAAGGCGCGTCGCCGATCAAACACGTTATTTACATCATTAGAGAGAACCGCACATACGATCAGGTTTTCGGCGATTTGGAAAAATCCGGCGACGGCAGCAAGGCGGACGGCGACGCTGATTTAGCGATTTTCGGAGCGGGAGAAACTGCCAAATCTCCGACCGGAAAACCTCAAAATATTACGCCTAATGTTCGCGCTCTGGCTTTGCGATTCGGTCTGCTCGACCGCTTCTTCGTCAACGCCGAAGCATCGCCCGATGGTCATAACTGGTCAACTGCCGCGTTTTCCAACGATTACGTGGACAAAGCCTTTCGCTGGAATTATTCGGGACGCGGGCGAACTTACGACTTTGAAGGTTTTAACCGCCTGCCGTCGTTTAATCCGCCCGCCAATCAGCCGCCGGTCAGTCTGCCGCCGGTTTTCGATCTGCCCGCGACGGAAAACGACATTGCCGATTATTTGAAAAAATACATTCCATACACAAATGGCGCGCGAGACGTGGGCGAACCGGAAACGCTTTATTTGTGGGACGCAGCGCGGCGGGCGAATCTGTCTTATCGCAATTACGGCGAATACGTCGCCACCGTTTCCGAAGCCGATCTGAAAGAAGTCAACACGCACCGCGCGAAAAAATATCCCGATATTTCGCCGACGTTAAAAGCCGTTCCGACGAAAAAATCGCTCGAAAATCATTTTTCGCCGACCGTCCGAAATTTCGATCAGGACACGCCCGACAGTTTCACGACCGATTCTTACCGCGCCGCCGCCGAATCAAACGGCACGTCCGATCCGACGATCACGCCGGATAATAAAAACGAAAAGCTTCGCGGCGCATCGCGTTTCGGCGACTGGCAGAAGGAATTTCGCGGCTACGTCGAAAATTTGAAAAACGGCAGAGGCGATCAGTTGCCGAATTTGTCAATCATCAGATTTTCCAACGATCACACGGCGGGATTGCGGCAGGGCGTTCCGACTCCGCAGTTTTACGTCGCCGAAAACGACTACGCCGTCGGCAAATTGGTCGAAGAAGTTTCCGGCAGTCCGTTTTGGAAAAACACGGCGATTTTCATCGTCGAAGACGACGCGCAAAATGGTCCCGACCACGTTGACGCGCACCGTTCGCCCGCGCTCGTCATCAGCGCGTATAACCGCAAAGGCGTTCTGATGCACGATTTTCACAATACAGTCAGTTTGATTCGGACGATGGAAATTCTGCTCGGCATCGAACCGATGAATCTGCTCGACGCGACCTCCGCGCCGATTGATGTTTTTCAAGCCGAAGCCGATCTCACGCCTTTCAAAGCCGTTCTGCCGACCGTCGCGCTGGACAATTTATTTCCGCCCGAAAGAACGACCGCTGCGATGCGCTTCTTTATGAAACTGACTGCCGAACAGGATTTAAAACATCAGGATATGGCTGATCCGCAGGAGTTAAACGAAATAATCTGGTTTTCAGTGCGCGGCAATAAAGAAAAAATGCCGCAGGCGCAACGTCTTCCGGCGTTTGATTTAATGACGGCGGGATTGATTCAAGACGATGATGACGACGGCAAAGAAGCCGATGAATAACAGAAAAAATGTCTTTTAAATAATTAATGCTTTAAAATCATCTTCGCTTAAAACTCGCACGCCCAAACTTTCGGCTTTCGTGAGTTTCGAGCCGGCATCGCTTCCGGCAACGACGTAATCGGTTTTTTTGCTGACCGAAGATGAAACTCTGCCGCCTTTGGTTTCGATTATTTTGCCTGCGGCGTCGCGTGTAAATTGTTCGAGTTTTCCGGTCAAAACAA
>JBDTSO010000149.1:0-7276 GCA_039931085.1 Acidobacteriota bacterium
GGCAGTGCCTGTTCGTAGAATTCAATTGCTTTATCGGGCTGGTTCTGACTGTTGAGCGTATTGCCCAGAGCATATAGTGTGAGTCCTTCCTTGCGTCGGTCTTTTATCTCACGAAAAATCATCAGGCATTGCTGGAAATACTCGACGGCTTTATCAAACTGGCGCTGGTTGTAATAGGAATTCGCCAGATCGTTGAGGATGATTGCTTCCCGAAAGCGATTTTTAGATTCGCGGCTGATTGTGATTGCCTGTTCCTGATACCCGATGGCTTTTTCATTCTGGTTCAGGCTCATATATGTTCGCCCGATTTGCTTGAGCGTTAATCCCGCCCAAAAAGGCAGTTTCAATTCGCGCCAAATTGATAATGACTGTTCCAGCTTTTCGATCACCAGCAGCGGCGGCGGCGTTTGCTTGGCTAAATCCTGCGCTTCAAGTAGAAGAAATTGGGCGGTCAGATATTTCCGATCCGAGTCGGTCGCCGCCGGCTGAACTGTAGCTTCCAGACGATAGGAACCGAGCATTTTCGGAGTTCCGATGCCGCGCACCGTAAGTTTGTAGATGCCGGACGCGGCTTCCAGCGAAAGCGATTCCTGTTCGCCGGCACCGGTCAAATTCATTTCGGCAAGTTGTTTTCCGTCCGGCGCGTTCAAAACCAACGCCGCGTCAATCGCCCGCTGCTCTAACCTAAAGCGGACAAACTGGTTTGCCGTGAGTTTGATTTGATAATTTTGTTCCTGTCCGCCCGCGATTTCTCGCTCAATCGGCTTATTCGGTTCGATCTGCTGTGTCTCTTGAGCGTGGACGAATTGTGCGGTAAAAATTAAGAATAAACTTAAAAATAATTGATTAAAGTGTCTTCTCATAATCTACTTGCCTCCTGATTTACGGTCGAAACGCGCGGCTCAGACGACTTTCCTGAGATCGCAAAATAACGTGGAAGATAATTTAGAAACAAGAAAGCGGCGGATTGAGGTTTGTCAGAGAAAGATTTTCGGCTTTCTATCCAATGCTTTCACCTTAATGGTGTTCCAATTTGATAATGTGCGCGAGTATATCAGTATTTGCTGTAATTTGCGATACTTTTTTTTCATCGTCTTTTTCGACATCATCTTTTTTCGACTTATATTTTGATAAAAGTAACTCGATAGATTTTTCCAACGCCGCATCTTTAATTTTGCCCCGGTCATCCGGGTTGGCAAATCTTTTTGCCGATTCCAGCTCAGGAACGGCGTTTTCCGACCAGACGAGCCAGACGAGTTCGGTTCCTTCTTTATCATCAAGCTGAAACCAGCTTTGTTCGGGAATCTGAATTTCCTGATCGGCTGACAGTCTGGCGAGTCCGTCATTTATCATCGGCGAAGGAAATAAAATGTTAAAAGAAGTTTCAACCGCTTCGTCCTTCGGGCTTTCATTTAAAATGTATAAATAACCGTTTTGCGGGCTTTCGATGTTCAAACGAACGCGGTCTTTATTTCGGAAAAGCATCTCGCCGGAAAGTTTGAACGGGTCTTTGTAACGCCCGTCGCTGTAGCTTTGCACGGTCAGCGAATAATTTAGCGCGAGCAGTGGTTTTGTATTTGTCGGTTCGGTTGCGGCGGATGAATTTGTCGCCGCCGTTGTCGGAACATTTGGTTCGAAACTGCTGAACTTCCAGGCGAATATGCTGCCGATGACACCGATCAGCAAAATCGAGGCAATTATTACCAATGTCTGAGTGCGATTTTTGCGCTTGGAAATTTGCGTTGAATCCTGAATTGTCTGCGGAGTAGCCATCGAATCGGTGGCTGCGGCAACCATTTTTCGCGTAACTGCTTCCGGCGATTTTACCGATTTATCGTTAGTCGCGGAAAATCGGCTTTCCAAAGAACTTATAGAAACTGCATTTGGAGGATTCGAGCGTTGCAGTTCGGCTTCAAATTCCAGGCGACGTTTGAGATTTTTTATATCTAAAGCAAAATCCTGCATCGCTTGATAACGCTCTTCGACGTTTTTGACAACGGCTTTATCAATGATGCGTTCGAGTTCCGGCGGGCAATCTGCAATCAATCTCGACAACGGCGGCACCTCGGTTTTCAAAATCGAAGCGATTATATCGCTGGCGGTGTCGCCCGCAAACGGAACTTCTCCGGTGAGCATTTCAAACAGCATAACGCCCAAACTCCAGATGTCCGTGCGTCCGTCAATGTCTTTTCGCCCGCGCACTTGTTCCGGCGACATATAAGCCGCCGTTCCGATAATCGTTCCCGGCTTTGTCAGCGCGAGTTGGCGCGTTAGTTCTTCGGAATCTGAGGTCAAATCCTCCGTCTGTTCGGTTAATTTTGCCAATCCGAAATCCAGAATTTTGGCAAATCCGTCGTCGCGCAGCATAATGTTTTCCGGCTTTATATCGCGGTGAACGATATTTGCTTTGTGCGCCGCCGCCAGCGCGAAGGCAATCTGTTCGACAATACTTAAAGTTCCCCTAAGCGTTAATTTCTCGCGGCGTAGAGTTTCACGCAAAGTTGCGCCGGCGATAAATTCCGTTGCGATAAAATAAACTTTGTCAGCCGTTCCGAATTCATAGACCGTCAGAATATTGGGATGATTCAGAGCGGATGCGGCAAACGCTTCCTGCTTAAAACGGCGCAGCATGTTTTCGTTGTCAAAAGCTGTAGAAGACAAAAATTTGAGCGCGACCTGGCGATTGAGATTCAGGTCTTCGGCAAGAAAAACTTCGCCCACGCCGCCTTTGCCCAGAAGTTTTTTGATTTTGTAACGCCCGATTTCCCTGTCAATCAGACTTGCGGCATTTTCCGGTTCGGCGAACATCTCGGCGACGAGCAATTCGGGTGGCGTTTCGAGAAAATCGTCAGAACTGTTTTCAAACGAAAGCAAAGATTCGACTTCGCGGCGCAATTCTCCGTCTTCGCCGCAACGCTCGGCGAAAAAAGACACACGCTCATCGGGCGAAATTTCCAATGCGGCGTGATAAATTTCCTCAATTTGTTTTAGTTTCTCAGAGTTCATTAATTATCTTTGGAATTTTTTTTCCGCATCTTTTTTGTTTTTACCTAACCGTCAATCGTCAATATGCCGTCATAGATCAATATTATTGAAACATTTCCCTAACACTTTTCTTTTATCGCAACATATCTCGTCTAGTATTTCAACTTCATTTAAATCAAGACATCCGATTTTTAACTTATTTTTGGTCAAATCCCGACGGATCGGACGGAGAAGACTAGAGCGAATCTAGGTCGGCATCAATCCAAGCGGCGAAAACACCGATATTGTTACTGCCGTATTTTATCCACGCAAATCCTTTTTCGCCCCAATTTTCACCCCACGAATTTTTTATCAGCCACGCCTGTTTCTCATCGTCCCAACCGACTAATAAAACTACGTGATTGATCTGTCCGCTTTCTTTTTGGTCAAATTCATTGAAAACTCCGCCTCTGTAATTCGCCAGACAATTATCGTAAAAGACCGGCATCGCAAGCGGACCGTGTTCGATCAAAGCCGTTTTCAACTGGGCGACGGTCGGCAGTTTATCGGGCGGCGAATTGACGTAATCCCACGATGACGCTTTGATGAAACCGCTGCCCGCGCGACACGCAAATTTTTGTCCGGGTTTGTATTCATTCGTAGATGCCATCGGAATTCCACTTTTATAGACCATAAAATCGAAGGCGATGCCGTGCCAGCCTTTGGCGCAAATATCTTTCTGTTTGATCGGCATACAATTTAATAAATCCTGCACGAAAGGTTTGGCAACACCGCTTGTGTTCGTATTGAAAAACGAATTATCGGATAATGCGCCGGTCGTCTGATCGGGGAAAACATAATTTATCAAAGGAACTCTCTCTTCATAGTTTTTTTGCATACTCGAAGCGACGGCGGAAGTTGCGGCAAAAGCCCAGCAAGTATTGCAGCGTTCGCCTTGATTTAACACGGGACCGACATCCAGAAGTGTTCTCCAGTCCCAGATTTTACTGTCAATGCGGTCTTCGTTATCGGCATTGATTCTATTGATTTTGGATTCAATTCTCTCCTGCCCCTGCCGCCTGCGTTCCTCGATTTCCATTGCCGTCGCATTCGGGTTGGCTTTGATCCAGGTCTCCATACTTTTCGTAATCCTGTTTCTAATTTCCTGTTGGTAGCTGATCGCCCGTTTTCTGACTTGCACGGCTCGTTCGGTTTCGCCCTTCGGAACGGTCAAAACGCCCCATTTTGCCTCAAGCCGTTTATTTTCTTCCTTGCTCAATTTTCCCGCGCCGACCAGATAAGTTTTCGGCGCATTGGCAATACTCGGCGATGCCGTGCATTGGAGATTTTCCTTTTGATTCGTCTGCGCGTAGAGCAAAATTGAAAAAAACAAAATCGTAAAAAATGTGGTAATGCCGATACTTGCCTTCAATTGATTTTTAGTCATTTTCTATCTCCTTTTCAGCAAACGAAGATTATGAGAACACTAAAAATTTGCGTCCTCATAATCATTTTCCGCTTTGCAAATTTATCAACCTGTCAATTTCCTTTTCCTTTCCCGATATTGCAAGTTTCTCCCGCAGCAATACAAATACTCCCGCAGGATTCTTGTCCCGGACCACAGCCGCCGCCGACACCGATTGTCAGATTATTGACAATTTCTTTGACACATTTTCCGTTTTTATCGTATTTCTTTTTGCTCGTGAATTTTTTTGCGTAACTGTAAATTTGCTTACTTACTTTTCCTGTTGTTGCCCAACCTTCCAGCGTCAGCAAACCGTCGTCAATCCTGATATTGATGTGATCCATCTGTTGCGGATATTTCGCTTCGATCTGTTTGTAAATTGCCGAGATGATCTCGTCGTTCGTCATATTGGCACAGTCCGTTTTCTGTGCGTAAGTTCCTACATTAAATATCAGCATTGACGCAAATATTGCCAAAACTGCTTTCATCATAGATTTTCTTGTCATTTTGTTTCTCCTTATTTGTAGTCAGTTAACATTGAAAGCAAGCTGTAACGCCTTTGCTTGCCGAAAAAAATAGAATTATTGTCGGGCGACCACACCAGACTTGAAAAATATAGTCTGGAATCATTATTATTAGTAACTTGTTTTTCATTGCCGCCTGTTATCGGCATTATCCAAATATTGTCTTTGTCTTCATTATGCGCGACAAAGGCAATATTTTTTTTGTCGGGAGATAGATGAATATTGTATTGATATGTATCTTTCAATTTTGATATGTGCCGCAACTCGCCTGTTTCGATATTTACTCGAAGTAAAGAAACTTCAGTTCGCAAAGCTGTTGTCTGGTCATTTTCAACTGATGCAAAAATAAGTTCGCCATCGTTCGTTGCCCATCCGATAAGCCGGATTAATGAATTTCCGCTGTTCACAACTTCGGTCGTTTTCGTTTCTATATTAATCACCCGAACGCTGTAAGTTATTGCTCCGTTTGAATTCATCGTCTTGCTCGTAAATGCAATTCGTTTTCTGTTGGCTGACCAAATCGGACAACTAAGATTAAGATTTGAATCATTATTTTCCGTTAATTGTGTGTCATTTGAACCATCAGTATTGATAATCCAAATGTTGCTCAGTCCACTTCTTTTTGAAATATAAATAATCTTTTCGGAATCGGACGACCAGCTAAAATCGCTCGTTTGTGTGCGATTATATGGCAAAATGCTATATGAAATAGGATAAATACCACTGGTCAATAATCTCTTTTCACCACCATCGGGCTTAATTGTTTCAATCTGATACTTATCACCCGAAATACTGACAAAAGCGACAGTTCGACCGTCCGGCGACCATTTCGGCAAAAAACCGCTGTCGGCAAGTTCAATCGGGTCTTCATTTGTATTCAAACTCTTGGCTAAAACTTTGCCGTAAAAGAGGTTGTTGCCCTGGCTCAAATTTTTAATTGATTGATAGGCTATCGTTTTCCCATCAGGCGTAACGTCCGCCCAGAGTTCGGAATCTATTTCGGAGGCGACGTTGGATTCTTTTGATTCGGCGAGATTAACGCTCCACACATCCGATTCTTCTTTCGCCGAACCGTAGAGAATTTTCGAGCCGTCGGAAGATACATCACTAACAAAGGCATCTTGGTCGGAAAATGTAATCTGTTGCGGCTGACTTTCGCCGTCGCTGTTGATTACAAAAATCTGAAAAGTTTTATCAACCAACTGGCTGAAAAACAGACGCTTATCGTCGGGATGCCAAACCGTATTGCGAATTTCATTTTCGGAACTAAAAAGTTTTTTCGGCGTTTCGCTTTTGATGTCGGATGTCCAGAAACTCCAGATGTTATCTTCCGTTTTTGTATAAGCGATACTTTTTTCATCCGGCGAAAAACTTAAAGATGGTCCGTTTACGGCATTTAAGTTTGTAATTTGTTTTGTGTTGTCTGAAACGGCATCAATCGCGTAGATATTTCCCAAAGATTCGTAATATATTTGATTTGTTTTCGACCAAAATAATAAACGGCTGCTTCCGTCATCAATTGCCGCGATCAATTTCGGAGTTCCGCCGAGCGTCGGAATTCGCCAGAAACCCGCTTTATCGCCTTTGCTCGAATAAAATGCCAACTCATCACCATTCGGCGACCAGACCGGATTTTTGTAATCAACTTCGTCTTTCGTAATCTGGACGGCTTCGCCCGAAGTTGTTCGTTTAACCCAGATGCCTTTACTGCCGCTTTTTGTCGAAACAAAAGCGACCATTTTCGCGTCGGGAGAAAAAGTTCCTTCGCTGTAAAATTCACCCGGTTTACTTGTCCAATTGAAGATTTCTTCGGTTTTAAATTGCGATTGGGTTTGCTCAATATTCGGAGATGCCGTCAGCCACCAGATCGTTCCGAGAGTTCCTAAAACTATAAATAGAAAAACGACTAAATGTATCAATGAAAACCTTTGTTCAGTAATAATGCTGTTGTTGGTCTTCAGAGTTTTTACAGGTCTGTCAAGATTTGTTTCGTGAACAATTTTTAAGTCAGTTTCCACAGTATTGCGGATGTCTTTTAGATCAATGTAGAGTTCTTTTATGCTTTGATAACGCAGTTCCGTGTCTTTTCGGAGTGCTTTGCTGACGAGATGTTCGAGTTCGTCCGGGACTTCAGGGAAATAGTCTTTCAATGGTTTTGGTTTATCCCTTAAGATCGCTCCAATCGTATCGAATTCATTTTCACCTGAAAACGGCGGTTTGTTGGCGACCATTTCGTAGAGAACTATTCCAAAACTGAAAATATCGGTGCGGGAATCAACGGTGCGTCCGCGTGCCTGTTCCGGCGACATATATTGCGGCGTGC